>JACQGS010000211.1 GCA_016199405.1 Chloroflexota bacterium
ATCAATTGCTGCGCGCCTGCCGCCAGCACAAACATCGCCGCTTGGAATCTTGCGCCGAGTGTCAGACGCGGATGCGGCGAGCCGTGGAACTTTATCGCGGGGAATTTCTGGAAGGATTGTCGCTGCCCGACAATGCCGCGTTCGAGGAATGGGTCTCGACCGAGCGGGAACGTTTGCATCAGCAAGCGTTGCTCGCGCTCGCGTCGTTGACCGAATTTCATTTGCGCCGTCACGAGTTCGCGCTCGCGGTGGAGTATGCGCAACGCCAAATCGCGCTCGAAGCGTGGCGCGAAGAAGCGCACCGCCAACTGATGACCGCGCTCGCGTTCAGCGGTGAACGCAGCCGCGCGCTCGCGCAATTTCAGGTGTGCGAAAAAATCGTGCGTCAAGAAATGGGAATGGAACCATCGGCTGCGACAAAAGAACTCTACGCGGCGATTCAAGCGAATACGTTACAACTCCGACCTGTGCTCGTTCACATCCCCGCGCAACTCTCTTCTTTTGTTGGGCGCGAGGCGGAGCAGAAAAAGATTTCCGCGTTGCTCGATCAGAGCGATTGCCGCTTGATAACTATTTTGGGCGCAGGCGGCGGCGGCAAAACGCGTCTAGCGATTCAAGCGGCGATGCAACACGCCGGCAGTTTCGCCGACGGCGTTTATTTTGTAGACCTCGCGGCGATTAACGCGCCGGATTTGATCGCGCCGGCAATCGCCTCCGCCCTTGATTTGGATTTGCGCGATGCGCCAGATCCGCGCGCGCGGCTCTTCGATCATCTCCGTGAAAAGGAAATGCTTTTGGTCTTGGACAATCTGGAGCATTTGTTGGACAAAACCCGCGCGGAAGATGGCGCGGAATTTGTCGCGCAGATGCTCAAGCGCGCGCCGAAGGTCGTCTGCCTGATCACCTCGCGCACGCCGCTGAATTTGCGGGGGGAAAATCGGTTTCAAATCGAGGGCTTGCCGTATCCATCGGCGGATTCAGCCAAGACTGACGAGCCATTACCTTCGCTCCGCTTGTTCGAAGCGCGCGCGCGGCAAGTTCAACCGACTTTTGCGTTGACGCCGGCGACTCTGCCGGCGGTGAGCCGCGTGTGTCGCCTGGTGCAAGGATTGCCGCTCGCGATCGAACTTGCCGCCGTGCGTGTGCGCGCGTACTCGTGCGAAAAGATCGCGGAGGCGATCAGCCAGAATATTGATTTTCTCGCGGCGACCACGCGCGATGTGCCGGAGCGTCAGCAGAGTTTGCGCGCGACGCTTGAATATTCGTGGGGATTGCTGTCGCAACCGGCGCAAGGCGCCTTGCGCCGTCTATCGGTTTTTCAAGACGCGTTCGCTTTGAACGCCGCAGAATTCGTCGCGGAGGCGACAGTAGAATTGCTGGGGGAATTCTTGGAAATCGGTTTGCTCGCGCAATCCTCTGCCGAACAATTCCGTATTCACGAAGCGGTGCGGCAATTTCTGTCGGAGAAACTCGATGCGGACCAAGCCGAAACTTTGGCGACGTGGGAGAAACGGTACCAATATCATCTCCGCGTGGCGGATGCCGCCGCGAAAGTTTCCGATAATCAAGTTGCGGACTGGAACTATTTCCGCGCGCGCGAAAGTCTAACGCATTTGCCAGAGAGTTTTGAGAATCACCGCAAACGCATCGAAGTCTTTGACCAGCAGTTTCGGATGGGAATGATGGGCACCGGCGAAGCCGTCCCAAACCTAAAGATGTTGGAGGAGGAGGAACGATTTCTGTCGCAAGCCCTCACCCCAACCCCTGACCCACAACTGCGCCAGTTATTCGCGCGCGTTCACTCGATGATCGGGCTTATGCATCACTATCTTGGCAATCCAGCGCAAGCCATCCATTACTTTGCCCAAGCGCTGTCAACTGCCCAAGAATTAGGCGACTTGGAAACTGTTCAGAGCACTCACGTGGCAATGGGTCAAGCGATGTGTTTAACTGGCAGAATGGGAAAAGCCGTGCGGATGTTACGCGTCGCGATCTCAACTATGGAAAAAGCCGGCGACTGGGTTCAATGGCATTTGGCGATGATGTATTACTCGGACGCTTTGGTGCTGGTTGGTGAGTGTCGCGAAGGAATCGCGCAAGCCGAACGCGCCTATGCGCGTGCTCAAGCCGACGGATATCTAGGGGGAATGGCGCAAGGCGCGCTGGGAAGGTTCCTAACTTGTTTGGACGCTGGTTTTTTTGAGCGTGCTCAAACCAGCATCGAAAAGGCAATTGAACTCAATGAACAAGCCAAGAAGTGGCTGAATGTGGTGGTGCTTTATGAAACGCGCGGTCTTTTGGACAGCCGCGCGGGTTTGCATGATGTCGCACGCGCGCACTGGGAAAAGGGGCAGGAGATTTGGAAAATCTACGAGTCAAATTCGCGTCACCGCTATGATTGGTTGACAACGTATCGAGCGATGATCGCATTGGACGCGGGCGAGATTGATCAAGCCATTCACTATGCTTTAGAAGCGCTCGCGGGGGCGCGGCTGTCGGATGACTTGTTGGCGCTAGGACGCGCTCATCGCATTCTAGCGATTGCGGGGGCGCGGCAACAGCCGCCGCAGGAGCAAGAGAGTGAAACGCATTTCGCGGAAAGCGTGCGCGCGTTTGAGGAAGGTGAAGTGCGGCTGGAGGTCGCGCGCACGCACGCGGAATGGGGGAAAGTACTTTTCGCGCGCGGCAATCTCACCGCCGCGCGTGAGCGCTTGGAAAAAGCGGCGCAGCAGTTTGAGTTGTCTGAACTGGAGAATGAGTTGAGAGAGGTGAGGGAGTACTTGGCGGGGATCAACCCGTGATTGGGTTGTACACGGCGGGTAGAATGTAAACTGGTAGACACAGTGCATCACAATTTCATAAAGGGGAGAGCGCTCTCTAGCGCGTTTACGCCCGAACAGCGGCGTTAGAGAACGCCTGCCCCTTCAAATCTGTGATGGACTGAGACAAGCAGAAACGCGACCTGTCTACCTGTTTACTTTTTTACTTGTTTACTTTTCTTCCGTGCGAGCCGCGCTTCGATTACCGGCGGCTGTCCAAGTGCGGCAAGCCGTTCCTCTGTCAGCGCGCAATACTCGCTCGATATTTCATAGCCGATGTATTGGCGTTGCGTCATTTTCGCCGCGAGCGCCGTCGTGCCACTGCCCATAAACGGATCGAGCACGACATCGCCGATGTTCGTGTATAGCAAAATCAACCGTAGCGGCAGATCGAGCGGAAAGGGCGAGGGATGCGTCGGCGAATGCGCGCTGTTGTGATTGCGCCCCGCGCCGTTCGAGCGTCTTTGCGTATCAAATTTCCAAATTGAATTTTGCGCGTCCTCAATTTCAACCTGCGGCGCACGCCAAACACTTCTGGTCCATTCCACAAATTCCAAATTCTC
>JACQGS010000216.1 GCA_016199405.1 Chloroflexota bacterium
GAAAAGCGGCGTTAGAGAACGCCTGCCCCTTCAAATCTGTGATGGACTGAGTCAAAGGAGAATTCGATGTCGAACTCAACATGGGTGCGCTGGAGCGGCGCTGCGGCGATTGTGTTTGGCGTTCTGGTTTTCGTGAGCGGCGCTTTGCGAATCGTCGGCGGATTCGCGGTAACGGCGGCGGCACTGTCGTTCGCCGCGATGTTCGTGGGCGCGCTCGCGCTGATCGGAATGTTTGCGCGGCAAAACGCGCGCGCCGGCGTGTTCGGCGTGATCGGTTTCGTCGTCGCGCTGATCGGCGTGATGCTGTCTGCGGCGCAGATGTACGCGCTGACGTTCATCACGCCGACGCTGGCGGAAAAATTTCCGGACGCGCTCGTGCAAGTGAATTCGGGTCCGCTCGGCTTTCTTTTTCCGCTGGGCTACGGATCGTTCTTGTTCGGATTCATCTTGTTTAGTCTGGCGGTCATCCGCGCGAAGGTGTTACCGCGTTGGGCGGCAGTCGCGTTGATCGTCGGCGCGGTGCTGAACGTCGCCGGCATCGGCGCGGTGATCGTGCGTCTCGCCGGCATTTTGATTTTTGGCGCGGGCGCAGTGTGGATCGGTGTCGCGCTGTGGAAAAAGCCGAGTGAATAAAGTCTTCTCCGAAAACGTCGTCATCATCACCGGCGCATCGAGCGGCATCGGCGCGGAACTGGCGCTGCAACTTGCCGCGCAGGACGCGTGGCTCGCGCTCGCCGCGCGCGATGAAGCGCGATTGAACGCGGTCGCGCAAGATTGTCGGCAGCGTGGCGGACGCGCGCTGGTTGTGAAAACCGACGTCACCGATCCGGCGCAATGCGCCGCACTTGTCGCGCAGACCGCGCAAGCGTACGGACGAATCGATACGCTGATCAACAATGCCGGCATCGGAATGTGGGCGCGCTTTGAGGACGTGCAAGATTTGGCGCTCTTTGAAAAAATCATGCGCGTGAATTATCTCGGCAGCGTCTATTGCGCGTTCTACGCATTGCCGCATCTGAAAAGGTCGCGCGGACGAATTGTCGCGGTGTCGTCGCTCACCGGCAAGACCGGCGTGCCGACGCGGAGCGGCTACGCGGCGAGCAAGCACGCGCTCGGCGGGTTTTTCGATTCATTGCGGATCGAATTAGCGAACACCGGCGTCACGATCACCATCGCGTTTCCGGATTTTGTCGCGACGCCGATTCGCCAGAGCAATTTCGGCGCTGACGGCAAACCATTGCAGACGAGTCCGATGAACGAGCGCGGGCTGATGTCGGCGGAAGAATGCGCGCGGCATATTTTGCGCGGAATGCAAAAACGTGCCCGCGAGGTAGTGATGACGCCGCGCGGAAGAATTATCGGCTGGGGAAAATTGATCGCGCCCGCGTTGGTGGATCGGTTGACCGCGACGGCGATTGCACGGCGACACAGAAAAGCGTGACGCGTGACAAGGGAAGATGAAGACTAACCTCCTCGCAAAAATTAAAGACAATCGCGACGAACTCTTCGCTGCGCTGGAGGGCTTGAGCGAAGAGCAAATCACAAAAATCCCGGTGGTTGGGGAATGGACGATCAAAGACGCGGTCGGACATATTTCGTACTGGGAAGGTATCATTCTCGATCACGTCCGGCAATCCTTCACCGAAGGCAAACCGCGCGCGATGTCGCCTGATGAAACGGATGACATTGTGAATCCGCGCGAGGCGGCGAAGCGAAAAAATTGGACGTGGACGCGCGTGCGCGCTGAGTTTGAGCATGTGCGCGGCGCGTTGATCGCGAAAGTGCAGGGCTTGAGTGAGAGCGATTTGGAATTCCAAGTGCCGAACCCGTTGTGGAATGAAACCGGCTTTTATTCCATCGCCGAGATGATTGAGTCGGACGCGATGGGGCACTGCCGCGAGCATACGGAGCAGATTCGGAAGTGGAGATTGGAGATAGAGGGATAGAGAGATTGAGAGATTAGAAATTGGAGATTAGAGGTTGGAAGTTAGAGGTTGGAGATTAGAGGGTTAGAGATTGGAGAAGAGGCGCTTGCGCTAGTCGAGTTGACGGAGTAGAATTTAGCCGCGGAGAAACGCGAATGAAAACGAAGAAACGCAAAACGCGCGCGCTCAAAGAAAAACCCGCGCCGTACAAAAGCAAAATGAAAATCTCGCCCGCGCTGCCCGCCAAATATCCGGCGGGGCGCTGGACGACGACGCGCGCGACAGACAAGATTATCGAGACGGATCATCCGTACATTCACAAAGTGCCCGGTGTCGTCGGCGGCGAGCCGGTGATCAAGGGTCACCGCATCTCGGTGCGCGATATCGCGGAATGGTGGCGGCTTGGTAGGAGCATCCAAAAGATCCTCGAAGCGTATCCTCACCTCCGATTAGCCGAGGTATGTGATGCGCTGGGATATTTCGACGATCATCCAGACGAGATCAATGCCTACATCATTGCCAATCGCGTACCGAGAAAGGATATATGGCATCCAGGCCATTGAAGATCTATATCTCATTTTATTTCGATGAGGATATCGAAGTTTCGATTGCTGCGATGATTGCGAGTGAGAAATATGACGTGCTCACCGCTAGAGACGCGGGGATGCTTACAAAGTCCGACCGAGAGCAATTGGAATTTGCAATTCGAGAGGAAAGAACAATCGTGACTCACAATCGCGAGCATTTCAAAGAGTTGCATTCGGAATACTTGCGTGAAGGGAATAAACATTATGGAATCGTTATTCTCATAAGGCGCAACTCATTCAGAGAGATGGCTAACCGACTACTCGAATTACTCGGCGACACGATGGCAGACGAAATGGAGAATCAGTTACGCTTTGTTTGAGATTGAAAAATTTCGTTGATTCATATGTTTTCCGAAAAAGAACTTGCCTACATCAAAACGCATCGCCTCACGCGCATCGCGACGGTTTCGCCAGATGGACAGCCCGATGTTGCTGCCGTGCGCTTTGAATTTGATGGCGAATATTTTTACGTCGGCGGGCGCAGCTTTCTCACGACGCTCAAGTACAAGAATGTCCATGCGGGGAATACTCGCGTCGCGCTTGTGCTGGACGATATTGACGAGACGATCAAGGGACCGCGCGGCATCAAGGTGCATGGACACGCCGAGATCGTCGAGCGCGAGGGGCATTTTGGCGCAGCGAAGTATCTGCGTATCACGCCCGAACGCTCGTGGAGCTGGGGCATCGAGCGCGCGGCGTTCGAGAATGGCAAGCCCGTGTTTCAGCGGAATAGCAAAAAGAAATCGCATTGAAATGTAAAATAATTCCAACTTGCGTTTCCTGGGAACCTGAACGTGAGCAGGGGGAACCATGACTCGGCAAAAGCGCCGCGCAGCTAAAGAACGCGGCACACCTTACCGTGCGAAAATTTCGAGCATCCAAAAAGCAAAACTCGCTTCGAGTCAACGCTTGCCAATGATCGAGAAGCAAATTCGCCTATCTTCAGAACGTGCGGCGCGGTTGAATCACTTTGCGAAACTGCGCGCGGTGAGCGAAGACGAAATCGTCGCCAAAGCGTTGGATATTCTTTTCAACCTCGCCGAACTGCTGGATGAGCGCACCGAGCAACGTGGCTGGTCATTCCTGTCAGAAGAATCTCTAGAGCATTTGTGGAATAACGACAAGGACGCCGTATACGATAACTGGAGAGGACTGTATGGCGTACCAGCGTATGGATGAACGACTAGCGCGCGCATTGGATTTAACTTTGGAGAAGAATCAAAATTCCGGCAAATGAACGCGTGGTCTTGACGACCAGCCCGTTTTGCGGCGTCGGCTGCGGGCTCGAATTGCAGATCATTGGCAACCAGGTTTTGCGATGTCCAAGCCGCTGGTCGAAATCAGTCCGCTTGACGCGCCGCATATTCCGTGCGAAGATGGCGACCCCGTGCGCGTGACGTCGCGGCGCGGCGCGATCATTTTGCGCGCACGCGTGACCGAGACAGCGTCGCCGGGCGGGGTGTTCATCTCGTTGCATTTCGCCGAAGCCGCCGCGAATATGTTGACGAGCGATGCGCTCGACGCCCCGGCGAAAATTCCAGAGTACAGTGTGAGCGCGGTGAGAATCGAGCGCGCAACGGAAAGTGAATTAGAAAAAACCTTAGCAATGACGTAGGGGAAATCGAGTGACCCGACTTACGATCTTGCATACGAATGACATTCACGGACGCATCGAACCACTCGCGCGCATTGCCACGCTTGCAAAACAGATTCGCCGCGAAGTGGAATCGAATGGCGGTTTGTGCGCGCTGTGGGATGCTGGCGACGCCGAAGATCCATCTCTCTTTGAAAGTAGCATGACCAAAGGAAGCGCGGTG
The DNA here is from genome assembly GCA_016199405.1 of Chloroflexota bacterium. GTDB lineage: Bacteria > Chloroflexota > Anaerolineae > UBA4142 > UBA4142 > JACQGS01. Next base: position 4,330 of record JACQGS010000216.1, read on the forward strand.
ATGGCGCTCATGCGCGCGGCGGGTTATGAGTTGCAAGCGCTCGGAAATGCCTCGGCTATTCGTTATGGTCCCCAAGTGATCAAAGGACTGGCTGAACGTTTTGGGCAGCCGCTACTGGCTGGAAATATGTGTGATCGGAACACAAAGGAGCTTGTCGAGGGGCTTGCGCCGTACAGCATCCAGGCCTTCGGTGACGTCAAGGTCGGAGTCATCGGACTCACTGCCCCCATGTCGATCTACGATGCGTTCAAACTCTGCCATATGACTGATCCGCTCGTCGTATTGCCAGACTTGATCGCGCAAGTTCGCGCGCATGGCGCACAGATGATTGTGCTGTTGTCGCACTTGGGATTCGACGATGACCAAAAGATTGCGGCGCAAATTCCAGGTCTTGATCTGATCATCGGCGGACACAGCCATTCAGAAATCAATCCTCCCCGTGTGGTGAACGGAACGATTATCGCGCAAGCGGGCGACTACGGGCGATTTGTGGGACGGCTTGACATTGAGATTGATGCGAGCGGCAAAATCGTGCATCATCGTGGCGAATTGATCCCCGTTGGCGAGGAAATTCCGCTTGCCTCTGATTTTCAGGCGGCACTCGCTGTCGAAAAGGAAAACGTGCAGCAGTTGACGTTGTGCGTGATCGGGGAACTGCGTGATCCGATTGACGCGGCAGGTGACCGACAGTGCGCGGCAGGCAACCTACTCGCCGATGTGCTTCTGGATCGTGTGAAAGGATCAGAGATTGCGATCGTGTTAGCCGGACATTGGCGAACGGGGCTTGCGGCAGGACCGCTCACGATTGGCGCACTGAATGCCGCCATGCGTTCATCGGCGAATCCCGCGCGACTTGAATTGACCGGCGCGCAGATCGCGCAATTCTTGCAGAATGCACTCAAACCGGTGAACGTAGAGCGACAATTGCGCCCGCTGCGCGGCGTCGCCGTTGGAATGCCGCATGTCGCAGGAATGCATGTGCGCTATGATCCGGTTTCACTCGAATTACTGGATGTGCAGGTTGGCTCCCAGCCGCTCCAAGCCGACTGCAAGTACGTCGTAGCGGGGACCGACTTGGAGTTTTACGATTTTGTGGGCTATTTGGTCGTCCCACACGATCAAATTGAATATGAGGTACCAACGATTATGCCGGAAGTGTTGGAGTCGTACGTCGCGGCGCATTCGCCGGTGAGCGCGCCGGTGGGAAATCGAATTACGACCATCTAAAGTCGCGGCGAACGTAAAGAGCGACGCGCAAAAAAAGAAACTCAAATTCAAAGGGGATGATCAAATGGCAACTCTCACCAGTAGCATCACGATCGACAAGCCGGTCGAAGCCGTGTGGAATTATTTCACCGATCTGGCGAACAATATGAAATGGCGCTCAGACCTGAAAGAGATCAAACAGACCTCGCCGGGTGCCGTCGGCGTGGGGACGAAATTCTCCGAAGTATCTGAATTCATGGGGCAAAAAATGGAAACGCCTCAGGAGATTACGGCGTTCGACGTGAACAAAAAGTTCGGCGTCAAATCTGCCGGCGGTCCCATTCCGTTTAGCGGCGACTTCACCTTCGAGCCGTCGGAAGGTGGAACCAAGCTGAGCGTCCAGTTTGAATTCTCGCCCGGCGGAATTTTCAAATTAGCCGAGGGCATGGTCGTCGCGCAGGCGCAAAAGCAATTCGAAGGTGATTTCGCGCGGCTCAAGCAACTGCTCGAGGCGATGTGAGGCGATCGTTCGTTCGTTTTTGAAACACTCACGCCGGGACATCCGGAGTCAATCATATGGCGACACTTTTGCAAATTCTCGATCTTTTGTTTACGCTTCTGCTCATACTGCTGATTCTCCGTCTGATCTTCACCGCGATCTCTAGCAATCGAGGGCATCCGGTCATCGCGCTCATTTTCAACCTGACCGAATGGGTGGTCCGCCCGTTTCGCGGAATTGTTCGTGGGGGCAATCAGGAAATTCTCGCGGTCATTTTCGCGTTGATTGCCGTGCTCATCGTGCGCGTTTTGGTTTTCGCCGTGTTGGCGATTGGGGACGGGCGCGGCAAGTGACAACGCGTCGAATGTCGGTCCAGCTGTTTGTGCGTTCCACCTGAAGCACGTGCCGCAACGCGCAAGCGTGGCTTGCGCAAAACAAAATCGCGTCCGAACAACGCGATTTTTTTCGCGACCCGTTCACGCGCGCTGAACTGCGCGCGCTCTTCAAATCTCTCGGCGTCAGCGCGCACGAGGCGATCTCGATCAAAAGCCCATCGTACCAGCAGATGGGGATCGATCACACGCAGTTGAGTGAAAGTGAATTGGTTGACTTGATCGTGCGCGAGCCGCGCTTGCTGCGGCGTCCGTTCATGGTCGTCAATGGCAAGCCGCTCTTTGGTTTCAAAGCCGAAAAATTTTCCGAGGCATTCAAAAAGTGAGTTCCAATTTTGTCAAAGGGTTGGAGGGGCTTGTCGTCGCGCAAACCGCGCTCAGCCGCGTCGAAGGGCAAATGGGGCGGCTGACTTATCGCGGCTATGCAATTCACGATTTGGCGCGCCAAGCGACGTTTGAAGAGATCGCGTATTTGTTTTGGCAAGGCGAACTGCCGACACGCGCGCAGCTTGATGATCTAAAAATGCAACTCGCGCACGCGCGAATGGTGCCGCCCAACGTGATGCAACTCGCGCGGCAATTGCCGAAAGAAGCCGATCCGAGCGACGCATTGCGCACGCTCGTCTCCGCGCTCGGCGCGGGCAAGCCGCTCCAGAAACCGGATCTGTCCGAAGCGATGATGCTCACGGCGCAAGTGCCGGTGCTGCTCGCCGCGTTTCATCGCGCGCGTACGGGCGCGGAGTTTATTCCGCCGCGCGGCGATCTCGATCACACCGCGAATTATCTGTATATGCTGTCCGGCGAAATGCCGACGCCAGCGCAAAGCAAAGCGCTCAACGTGTATCTCATTCTGCTTGCCGATCACGGACTCAACGCCTCCACATTCGCCGCGCGCGTGATCGCTTCGACGTTGACCGATTTGTATGCGTGCATCACCGGCGCGCTCGGCGCGTTGAAGGGACCGTTGCACGGCGGCGCGCCGTCGCGCGTGATCGAGATGATCGAAAAAATTGGGACGAAGGAGAATGCGGACGCGTGGATGCGCGAAGCGTTCGCGCGCAAGGAACGGCTGATGGGGTTTGGACATCGGATGTACAAAGCCGAAGACCCGCGCGCGGAAATACTGCGCGAACTGGCGCGCGAAACTGCCGATCCCGCGTTGTTCGATCTCGCCTTCAATGTCGAAGCGACCGCGCTGCGGTTGCTGCACGAAAGCAAGCCCGCCGAACGGATTTACACGAACGTCGAATTTTATTCGGCGGTGATTTTGCATTCGGTCGGCTTGCCGAAAGATATGTTTACACCGACGTTCGCCGTCAGCCGCATGGTCGGCTACACCGCGCACATTTTGGAGCAACTTGCGGACAATCGGATCATGCGCCCAGACGCGGAGTATATTGGACCCGCGCCGCGCGTCGTAAAAAAGATCGAAGATCGTTAGCATTAGAAAGCAGAGGAGCGGGGGAGCAGTGGGGTTGAGGAGAAATTTTCTCCCTTGCTCCCCTGCACTTTTCACCTCTGCTTTTTGGGAGATCAACATTGAAAATTGCAATCATGGCAACCGGCGGTATTGGCGGGTTTTTTGGCGGCGTGCTCGCGCAAAACGGCAACGACGTGACGTTCATCGCGCGCGGCGAGCATTTGCGCGCAATCCGCGCGAACGGCTTGCAGGTCAAAACGATTCGCGGCGATTTTGTGTGCAAGCCGGCAATCGCGACTGATAATCCGGCGGAAGTCGGCGCGGTGGACTGGATTATTCTTTCGGTGAAAACATACGACACCGAATCCGCCGCGCGCGCGATTTTGCCGATGGTCGGCGCGGAGACGACGGTCGTTACCTTTCAAAACGGCGTCGAGAGCGTTGAGCAGATCGCGGCGGTGATCGGGAAAGAGAAAGTGATCGCCGCGCCGGTGCAGATCGAAACGGCGATTGTCGCGCCGGGTGTGATCGCGCAGACGAGTCCGTTCCGCAATGTCATCGTCGGCGAGATGGACGGCAAAATTTCGCCGCGCGTCGAATGGCTGGTCGAGCAATTGAAGCGCGGCGGCGTCGACGCGAGCGCGTCGGATGCAATGCCCGCGCCGCTGTGGGCAAAATTTCTTTTTCTGGCATCCTATTCCGGCTTGACGACGCTCGCGCGCACGGAAGGCGCGACGCTGTTCAAATCGCGCGACGCGCAAGAAACATTGCGCGCGGCGATGCAGGAGATCGCAGACGTTGCGCGCGCGTATGGCGTGAAATTGCCGGCGGATATTGTCGAACAGCGTATGAAATTCGCGCTGAACGTTCCGCCGGGAATGACCTCTTCGATGCACAAAGATTTGCTGAAAGGCAATCGTTTGGAAATTGATGCGCTGAACGGCGCGGTGGTCCGGCTCGGCGCGGCGAAAAATATTCCGACGCCGGTGAATCGGACGATTGCGGTCGCGCTGAAAGCGCAGGATGAGCAGGTCAAAGCGAAAGCGAAAAGCTGAAAGCGAAAAGTTGGACGCGAAAAGTCAAAAGCCGAATGGAAATTACGCTGAAACTCTACGGAAATTTGAAACGCTATGCGCCGGACAAAAAAGAAGACGCGCGCGTCGCAATTGATCCAGCGACGACGATTCGTGCGTTGCTATTGCAACTCGGCGTGCCGGACGCGCAGGTGTGGATGAGCGCGGTGAATGATACCGTCGTGGAGGATTCGACGGCGTTGAATGAAGGTGATATAGTCGAGGTGTTTGAACCCATCGGGGGCGGCGATGCGTAAATAGTAATTAGAGATTAGAGATTAGAGATTAGAGATTGGATGTAGGACGTTGGACGTTGGACGTTGGACATTGGACATTGGACATTGGACATTGGACGTTGGACGTTGGATGGTAGTATAGCGCCTTGTGCGCGTCGTTTAAGAGTTTCGTAATCATTGAGTAAGCGGCTGGCAAGGTTCGTGCCTTAGGATTTGCTTTGAGACATGGGAGGGGAGCATGGAAAATAATCGAACGGTATTGACGCGGCGTCAATTCCTAAAGACCGCCGCGATTTTGTTTGGCGGCATCGGCTTGAGCAGTATTGCCGCGGCGTGTCAACGCGCGGCGGAGATCGCGCCGAGCGCGCAACCGACGAAAGACATCGCGGCGGTGGGCGCGCCGCCGAGCGCGGGTCCAAGAATCGTGGATGGGGTGCCCGTCACGTCGAACGAAGATTTTTATACCGTCTGGTATTCGCGTGGCACGCCGCCCGCCGTGCCGGCGGATTTCAAATTCCGGCTCACCGGCATGGTCGAGAATCCAATCGAGTTGACGCTAGATCAACTCAAAGCGCTGCCGCCCGTCATCGAAATGCGGACGATGGAATGCATTTCGAATCCGGTCGGCGGCGAATTGATTTCGAACGCGATTTGGAAAGGCGTGCGCGTCAAGGATTTGCTCGCACAAGCCAAAATAAAAAATAGCGGCGCGCATCTCAAACTCGAAGCGCTCGAC
>JACQGS010000213.1 GCA_016199405.1 Chloroflexota bacterium
CGACAAGGGCAAGCACGTCGGGCGGGACTCGAACCCGCGTTGTCGGTTTTGGAGACCGACTGATTAGCCGCCATCGTCCCGACGCATGTGGTCGCCAAGCATTCTCTCAAGCAAACGATCGAACCAAGCCGAGCCGCGGACTCGAACCGCGCTCACCGCTTTACAGGAGCGGCGCACTGCCAACTGTGCTATCTCGGCGTGCAGGTGGGTGACGCGACTCGAACGCGCATTTTCAGCTTGGAAGGCTGACACTCGGACCCATTGAGTTACACCCACGCGAAGCCACCTTTCGGAGTCGAACCGAAAACCGACCGCTTACGAAGCGGTTGCTCTACCAATTAAGCTAAGGCGGCAATGTGCGGTCGGCGAGAGTCGAACTCGCATGAGATTGCTCCGACGGTTTCTAAGACCGCCCCCTGCTGCCAATTCGGGTACGACCGCATCCACAGGCGCTCCGCACGGGAGTTGAACCCGTCACCATCCGCTCGACAGGCGGATATGCACACCGCTACACTTGCGGAGCGAGAATTCGATTGTTAAAGTCCGGCAAACAAAAAAACGCAAAGGATTGTTTCCTTCGCGTCATGTCTTACCGGCAAATAAAAACGCGAAGGTCTGATAATCCAGCCTTCGCGCGTAATTGGCTAATCGGGCGAACTTAGGCGGCGTTTGCCTCCCTGCCAAGAGTCGCAAGCTCTGCGACCAACGCGAAGACTAGGCGTGTCTCCTGATCCGCGCTCGGTTTGAGCGCGCGGAAAGAACCCGATTCGGGATTCCACGTGTGTCCCGTCCGGATTGAGACGTTTGCTGTTTTCGCTTCGAGCCCTAATCTTCGCAACATTCGATTCTCCACGCGGCGCGTACCTGCGCCACTTTCAGGAACATAATAGCATTGATCGCGCACGGTGTCAAACTTTTCGACTGTTCGCGCTTCTATCGCCGCGTCCGCCCACTGCTCGAATTTCGGATTGCGGATTTCGGATTTGTCATTTCGGGTGTTCGGTTTTATCCGTGTTCGTCCGCGTTTGTCCGCGTCCAATTTCAAATCTCATCCTGCGCGATCGCCCACAACAAGCCCGTCAGCGACAGCCCGTCCAGAATTTCGTTGCGCGCGATGAGTTCGCGCAGCGCGCTCGGTGTAAACCACTGCAAACCGATCACTTCATTCGTGTCCTCGATTTCGCCGGCGCGCGTGACGCCGCGCGCGACGAAAACGTGAAACGCTTGATTGCTCGACCCGTTCGACGGAAAATACTTGCCGAGTTCTTGGAACGACGCCGCGCGATGCCCGGTCTCTTCGCGTAATTCGCGCGCAACGGCTTGCGCCGGCGTTTCGCCCGCGTCGAGTTTGCCCGCCGGAATTTCCCAGCCGCGCGTGTCGGTCTGAAAGCGATAGTGATCAATGAGCAGGACGCGTCCGTCCACACCGATCGGCACGACGCCCGCCGCCGGCTTTTTGTGATCAATGAAATGGATATCGCGCAGCGTGCTTCCATCCGGCATGCGAATGTCCACGTGTTGCAGATCGAGCCAATCGCTGGCGTACAAAATGCGACGCGCGAGAACTGTCCAAGGTTTTGAATCCAAATTTCTCCTCAAATCGCCGGAACATCGCTCCACGCGTGCGGATCACGCCGCTGGCTCCACATCACCAACCCGCCCCACACCAAACCATAGCCGATGAACACGGTGCTGATCGCGGTGCCGACAAAACGCGCGTCGAAACTTTCCAACGCTGCACCGACGAGAAAAGTCGAGAACGCGTTCGAGATCGTGTACAAACCGAAATCAATCGAGAAAATTCTGCCGCGCAAACGGTCGGGCACGAGAATTTGCAGAATCGTCGAACTGAGGATCCACGCCGTCCCGCCGCCGATATGCGCGATGATCACAAAGAGCGCGGCGAGCGCGAAAAACGGCGCGCGGCTAAATGCAAAATAACTCGCGCCGGCAAGCAATAGCCCGCCAAAAATTGCCAGGCGCATCTTGCCCATATTATCGCGCACGAGCGGCTGCGCGAGGTACGGTCCGAGAAAAACGCCCAACCCGCGCGCGGCATAGAGCCAGCCAATTCCCGCGGCGCCCATTTGGAAAACCGAGGTTGCGAAAATCGTCAGCAAAAGAAAAACGCCGCCGGCTAAACCCCAGCCCGTTTTGAATAACGTGACCAGCAACACCTGCGGCTGTGCGCGCAAATAAGCGAGACCGGCTTTGAATTCTTGCGCGGCATTGTTCGACGCTGCGCGTGCGGCGGTCGGTTGTTCGGAAAAAGATTTGCGAATCCACGCGATCATCGCCGCGGAAAAAACGAACGAGAGCGAATTGATGACGAACGCCGTGTCTCTGCCGACCGTCGCGATCATCACGCCCCCCACCGCCGCGCCGATGGCGAGCATCATGCCCCACGTTGCCGATGAGAGCGCATTCGCAACCACCAGATGCTCGGACGGAACGAGGTTCGGAATCGCGGCGTTTTGCGCGGGTTGAAAAAATGCCGAGAACGAAACGAGCAGCGCAGTCAGCCCGTACAAGATCCAAATCTGCTCCGGCACCCGCACCACCAACATGCCGAGTGCCAATGCCGCGCGCCCGAGATCGGCGACGATCATCACGCGCCGGCGATCCATGCGATCCACGACGACCCCGGCGAAGGGCGCGAGAAAAAATGCCGGCAAGGTCGAGGTGATCAGCCAAACGCCGGTCGCCATGCCGGATTTGGTGAGATCGTAGATCAACGCGAGCGCGGCGACTTGATTGAACCAATCGCCGAGCAAGGAAATCATTTGCCCGAGCCAAAGTTTGGTGAATTCTCGGTTGCCGCGAATGAGCGCGAGATAGCCGATCGGTTGGGACATGAGTGTGAGTCTTACGTCATTGCGAGACGGCGTCCCGAGTGAAGCGAGGGATCACCGTCGAAGCAATCCCCAACTTGTTCTTGAAACCTGGAGATTGCTTCGCACAGACCCGCTCGCAATGACAGGTCGTCATTTTTGCCAGAAACTCCGCAAGACCGCCGCTGCCGGTTTTTCTTTATAGTCGAGTCGGAAGATTCCAAAATGATTTTCCGGTGAATCCTCTTGAATCGGCGGGTTGCCGGCGAGTCCGATGGGAAAATCGTTGAGGCACCACTGCACCGAGCCGCACATTTTATTATCGTCCAACGTTCTGAGCACCGCTTGATAATGCGCGGCTTGATCTTGCTCGGTGTACGCGCCGTCGGGTCCGGGTCCGCCGGTCGCCAGCCCGTACTCTTGCAGCAGCATCGGCTTCTTGGTTTGCGTTTTGTAAAACTGGACGAGCGCATTGAGGCGGTCGGCTTTATCGTAGTAATGAAAGCAAAAGAAATCGAGCCAGTCGTTCCAGTCTGGAAAATAGCGCGCGGGCAAACGGTCAATCATGCCAATCGTTTGCAACTGCTGCGGATCGAGCTGGCGGACGAGCGAAGAGATGCGGCGGAAAAACGGGATCACCGCGCTGTTGCCAACGGTGCGAATCGCGCGGTCGGGTTCGTTCTGCAAGTCCCAACATAGAAGGCGCGGGTCATTTGCGAACAGTGGCACGAATGCTTTCACGTACTCTTCGACGATCCAAACATTCTGCGGCAGATACATTGAGAAATCCATACTGTCGAGCAACGTCAGAATGACTTTGAGATTCAAACGTCCCGCAATCTCGATGCACTCGCGCACGTTATCCACGTAGGCGGTAATGGGGGAATAGTAATTGGTAATGGGTTGTTGCACGCGCACGTTATCGAGCGAATAATTCCAATCCACAAAAATCCGCACGACGTTCGCGCCGAGCGCCGCGCCGAGTTTCAATTCGCGTTCCGTTACTTGCGGCTCCCATTCGCCGATGTTGAATATTTTCCACGGATGCAGACGCGGATAATAGTTGAAACCGCGAATCGGAAAGCGTTGATCGCCGAGATAGAATTGGTCGCCGCGGATCGTGACAAAGTCGCTTGGAGATTGGAGGTTGGAGGTCGGAGGTTGGAAGTTTGAAGTTGGAGGCACTGACGCAGCGGTAGTGGGAAACGGCGCGCGCGAGGAAAAAATCGCGCCGCTGGCGAGCGCGGCGGCGAGTTTCAAAAATTCACGGCGCGTAATCGGGTTATTCATCCGGCACCAGCGATTTGATCACCTGCATATCCATCACGGGCATCCACCCGTACACGCGCACGCGCGCGTACTCTTTGAATCCATACCGCGAGACGACGCGGCGCGACATCGGCTCCGCGTGGATGGCGGCAACGTGATAACCGCGCGCACGCGCGTCTTCCAAACGGCGGCGCAGGAGCGTCGAGTAGATTTTTTTGCCACGGTATTCGGGCAGAGTTACCGCGCCGGCGAGATAGGCAATGCCGGCGCGCAAAACCAGATGCGCCTCCGCGACCGGCTTGCCGTCCAAGCGCGCCAGATATTCAATGTCGTCTTCGCGGCGTTTGGCGTCTTTGAGTCGCTCCATGAAACCGGGACGTCGCTCGTTCACCTGATGTTCCGTCATGTTGAAACCGCGCGCGATAATTTGCAGAGTTGCTTCCAGCGCGTCGTCGTCCGATCCGTCGAGCAGCTCGATTTCAATTTGCGGATTGATTGGAATGTCTAGATGCTCCAAATCCACGCGCCCCATCATTGCCTGATCGCCTGCGAGCGCAAAGCCGTGCTGTTCCAAACGCGCGCTCAGATCCGCAGGCGTATCGTAATCGCCGACGAACCACGCAAAGCCGATGTTGCGCGCGTGATGATATTTGAGCAGTTCTTCAATCCGCGCGTCGGCTTCTGCTTCCGACCAGCGCGTGCCGCCAACGCCGTTACTTCCGGGATGCGCGTCGCCCGAACCGAAGCGAAGGTGCGCCATACTCAGCGCCCCGCTCGCGTTGGGCGGAAACCATTCGTACGCGTCGAACGTGAATTGAAACGTTTCAAAGAGGCGATTGATTTCGTCGTCGCTCATCCCCGCCGGCGCGATCCAGCCCGTGCGCCGCGCGCTCGGCAAGGGCGCGGGGCAGTACAGATTGACGAACTCGACGCGCGCGTCCTTCAACGTCAGAAACGCGGAACGATTATGCTCCACGTACCGCGCGTTCTCCGTCGCCTGAATCCGAAATTCAACCGCGACGCGTTCGCCGTCCGCAATGAGCGAGTGCAGATGTACAACCGCGTCGCTCCAGCGCGCGGATTCTTCCAGCAACGTCTGAACGGCGCGGTGGCGCGGGCGTTGCACGATGCCGCTATCACAGCGCGCCATCAGCAAGCCCGCGTCGTCGGTGAGAACTGCTTCCAACTTTGCCGCGTCGTTCGCGACGAGCGCGTCCAAGAATTGGTGGGCGATTGTTTGGGGATCGGTCATTGGGGATTGGAAGTTGGAGGTTGGATGTTGGAAATTGGATGCTGCTTCGCTGGCGACTGACGACTGATCACTGATAACTGATGACTGACCACTACTCACTTCTTCGGCGGATTCTTTGCTTGCGCGTAGACGCGCTCAAATTCGGCAATAAACGCTTGCGCGAGCCCGGCATCGTCAATCATCAACAAATTTTCATCATTCGACGTATCGGCATTCTGCGAAAAGTTGAACGAGCCGAAGATAACCGTTTTGCCGTCAATGATAAAAACCTTGTGGTGCATCAAGTACGGATTGCCGTCCTGCCACACATCCAGCCCGGCTTTTTGCATGATCGGGTATTCGCTAAATTGAGTTTCCGAGGCGGTGTTCTCGAACACGCCGCGCACCTTGACCCCGGCTTTGGCGCGCTCGCGAATCACCGCGCCGATCGCGTCGTCGGTGAACGAGAATGCCATAAAGTCAATCGTGCGCGCGGCGGTTTTCAAGCGCGCGACGATTTTGTCCGCGACGTCATCTTCGGGCGAAAAATAATTCTCGACCGTGACGCCGGCAATCGTCAGGCGCGGCGTCGTGCCGCCGGGCTTGCGCTGCGCGCCAAATTTTTTGTCCGTAAACATTTTCTCGAACGTGACCGTGTAATTGCGCGCGAGTTCCGGCGATTGAATCGCAATACCGTTGTTGTTATAGCGGTACGTATCGTTCTCCGTGAAATTCCACGAGCCGCTCCACACTGCCGCGTTGTCCACGACGACAAACTTGTCGTGCATGATCGCGTTCGAGTTGCCGCCGACGACCGGAATGCCGACTTTTTGCAAATCTTTGAACGAAGGATTCTCGTCCTTATCGTTGAGTATATCGATGTCAGTCGCGATGCGGACAGTGGCACCGCGCTTTTTCGCATCAAGCAATGCCTGGACTACGCTTGCCGAATCGAGTTGATAGATCGCCATGTCCACGCTTTTTTGCGCGCGGCTGATGAACGCGGCGAGTTTATCGTCAATACTGCCGCGATGATCTTCTTTCTTGTCCGGGTATTTCGGCGTCGTAAAATAGAGTTCGTACCACGTGCTGCCGCTGGGCGCTGACGTCGCCGGCGGCTCGTCCGGCAATGGCGCGCACCCTACGATTGCACTCAGGGCAAGCGCGGCGAGCAAAAATAAAACGAGACCAATTCCTGCGCTGATCTTTGATTTCATACTACGTTCGCGGCTCATCGGGATTTTCCTTTCGGCTTGCGCGCCGCGCTCTTCTTTTTCGGCTTGCGCGGCACAACTTCCTTTTTCAGCTTGGCTTTGGTCGCGGGTTTGCGTTTCGCCGCCGGCGGCGCGCTCAGCATCTGCTCAATTTGCGCGGGGCTGTGCGATTGCCTTTGAGCAAGCATCTCACGCATCGCCGCGAAAATTTTCGGCAGCGCCGCGGGGCTGGCTTGCGCGCGCTGGTTGATCGCGCGCATCACGTCACGCACGCGCGCCAGTTCGCGCGAGCCGATCTGCTGCGCGTCCGATTCATCGCGCGCGGCGTTGATCTGCGCGCCGAGATAATGAATCGCCCATTCCGTAGTCGTCTGCGCCTCTTCGTCTTGCAGATTCGAGCGCAGGCGTTCGTCTTCCAGCAATTGCTCGACGACATTTTGGAGTACGTTATCGTACATGGTATTCCTCCCTTTCAAAATTGATGCGAGTATAGCATGGCGCGTGGGTGAATACAAGCGGAAAACATCCGACGCACCTTGCAGGTGCGTCGGATGTTTTGTTCGCAATCCCCTTGCGAGAATTCATTTTTCCCAAAGGCAGAAATCAGAAGGATGAAGGATGAACGCGCGCGCTATTTTCTGTCTTCCGCCTTCATCCCTCTGCCTTTCCGCGCGATCCGCTATCGCGCCGCCGCGCGAACGCGTCGTTTGGTTTTTGATTTTGCGATCGGACGCGCTGGACGCGCGCGCGGCTTGCGCGCGGGACGTCGAGAAATAGTTTCTTTGACCGCCCACGGCGCGGGTTGATCGCCGTAATAGAGCGTTTCGGGCGCGATGTCCGCGCCGTTGGGCCAAGCCAGGGTCTGTCCGATTGGATCCACAAAGACTTGAGCAAATTCTCGCAGATCTGATCGAATCGGTTCGAATACAGGTCCCCAAAGATATTGCTCTAAATCAATCTCGCGTTCCGACCCGTCGGTAAAAGTCAGATGAACCGTAAAACCAGTCAACAGTTTGACGGTGCGCACGCCCACAATTTCCGGATATTTCGGATGAACAATCAGGGTCATCGCATTTCCTATTCTAGCCCGACAATCCTTTCTGGTTTTTGATTGCGCCGCAAGAGTTCCCAGTTGGCTTGTAATTCGTTACGATGGAGTTTCCACCAAGCGCGCACCAAACGATACGCGCGTTGCGGGATATGACCTGCCAGAAATTCGCAGTCAGCAATCGATATTGAGGCGCGGTGTTCCGCATAGATCGCGTGAAAATGCGGTCCGTGCTTGTCATCATAATACATCTGAATGTAAATTCCGTAAAAGTCGCTGAGGGTGGGCATTTCGCTCTATCCTTCGGACATCACCTGCTTGCGAGGAATCTGCTTTTTGCAACGGAGTGGCGGATCCGCTATCGCGCGGGCGCGCGAACGCGTCGTTTGGTTTTTGATTTTGCGATTGGACGCGCGCGCGGCTTGCGCGCGGGACGTCGAGAAATAGTTTCTTCGACCGCCCACGGCGCGGGTTGATCGCCGTAATAAAGTGTTTCGGGCGCGATGTCCGCGCCGTTGGACCAGGCAATAGTGTCAATGTCAATAAAGAAAGAGCGGAACAATTCCGGGTTGTTGCGAATCGGTTCAAAGATCGGACCATGCAAATATTGTTCGAGGTCAATGTCGCGCTCGGTGCCATCGGTAAATGTCACATGCACCTTAAACCCGTCAAGCGGTTGGGCGAGGCGGACTCCGACAAGTTCGGTATAGGTATGCTGTGGATTGGTGACAAAACCATCGTTATGATTATTCATGTTCATGCTCCAATCATTTCAAGGGTTCGATGCGGATGAGTGATTCGGCTTGACGCGCACGTTCCCAGTTGGCTTGCAGTTCCTGACGATGCACGTGAGCCCATTCGTTCACGAATCGAAAAGCACGACGCGGCAACCGCCCACTTATCACTTGACCGCTCGCAATTCCGATGAGGGCGCGGTACTCACCATAATGGGCATGAAAATGCGGACTGTGTTTCTCGTTGAAACGCATAATGATTTCTATTCCGTAAAAGCGGCTGATGGTGGGCATAGGAAATTGAAGTCATGAGATTATATCCTTCAAGCAGATTATATGTCAAATTTATGGCAGGATTTCGCTTTTCCGGTCACTAATCTTGAAGGATTCAAAAAAAGGTATCCGTTCAGGTGGTTGATGATTCGGGTAACAATGAGGGCACCTTGTCGCCGCGGATTGCTACCGCACATGCAGTGGTCAGGTAATCCAACACATCGCGTTTTTGCTGACGCAAGGTGGTC
>JACQGS010000220.1 GCA_016199405.1 Chloroflexota bacterium
CAGGCGAAAACGCGCTAGAGAGCGCTTCCCCCTTTATGAAATTGTGATGGACTGAGACAAGTAAACAGGTATACAAGTTGGTGAGTCACCTGTATACCTGTGGACGTGTTTATATCCTTTCTTCCAAAGCGATTATAGCACAAAACTTGGCTGCAAAACCGGCGAGTCTGGCGGAAGAAAAGAAATTTTAAGGCGCGCGGCATCCCCTTGACATTCGCATTCACGCGCATTACAATCGCACCAATTCGAGACCTTCGAGGTTTTTTGAAAACCTCGAAGGTCTCAACAAGGAATCCACAATGCCTCCCCAAATTCCCCCATACATTTTCGGCTTGCACGATAACGGCGGCGAAAGCACGATGCTGAACGCCGGCAAACCCGGCTGGCTCACGCTGTCGCTCAAGGTGACGACCGACGGCAGTGATTTTTCCGCGCTGGCTCAGCAAGGGCTCGGCATTATCGCGCGGTTGAATAACGATTATGGATCCGGCGGCACGATACCCAACTCGGCGCAGTACGATACATTCGCGCAACAATGCGCGAATTTCGTCGCCGGATCGAAAGGCGTCAAGATTTGGATCATCGGCAACGAAACGAACTTGAGCTGGGAGCGGCCCGGCAATTCCAACGGCAGCGGCGGCGAAATCATCACGCCGCAACTTTACGCGCAATGCTTTGCCAAATGCCGCGCCGCGATCAAACAAGTTGCCGGGCATTCTGACGATTGGGTCATTCCTTCGCCGCCGGCGCCGTGGAATAATCAAACCGCGTATACCGGCAACGAGTCCGGCGATTGGGTGAAATATTTCGGCGACATCCTGAATGAATGTATCAAATTGAATCAGCCGCCCGACGCGCTCGCGCTGCATGCGTACACGCACGGCTTCAACGCGTCGTTGTTGACGAGCGAGCAGATGATGGGCGCGCCCTTTACGAATCGGCGATATCATTTTCGCGTCTATCGCGATTTCCTCAGCGTCGTCCCGGCGTCGCTAAAAACTGTGCCCGTGCTTATCACCGAGACGCAAGCCGCGGACCCGGATTGGTGGCAAAATCAAAACATCGGCTGGATTCGAGCCGCCTATAAAGAAGTCAACGAATGGAACACGAATACAACGAATCAACCAATACAGGCATTGTGCTTGTTTCGCTGGCTCGCGAATCCGGGCGATTCGCCGGGCTGGAGCATATCGAATCGCCCCGCGCTCGTGGACGATTTCAAAGCCGCGCTGCAAAATGCGTATCAAGTGCGAATGCCTTCGCAACCGTCCAGCGATCCCGCGCAAGCCGCGCAAGCGGCGGCAAAGCAGAGGCCGTGGATGCCGATCAACACGAACGCCGCGCTGTATAAATTCGCGCAGCAAAATAATTTGGGCTATCCGCAAACGGATGAATTTGAATTCACTTTCAACAATGTGGCGTATGTGGGCGCGGTTTACAATTACGGCATCGTGTACGTCAAGAAAGGCGATTGGGGCAACGTCAAGTGGTTCAAGAAACCGGAAGGAATGTAAAGCCATGCCATCTAAACTCACGTTTCACCTCATGAGCTTTGACGACAAAATCTTCGATCTCCTCGCGCGCATGCAGCCGTCGATCGTCAAAGTGTACGATTTTCCGAGCGATGCCAACATTGATGAGATCCGGCGGCGGTGTCCGAAATCGCTAATCGTCTATCGCCAATACACGAATCTCACGTTCAACAACGCCGCCGACGCGTACGTGAATGAATTGCAAGACGCCTTCAATAAACTCAAGGGGCGCGGCATCGTTTGGGAAGGGCTGAACGAGCCGGTGTTGAGCAGCATCGCCGACGCCAACGCGCTCAATACATGGTTCGTCCGTTTCGCGCAGTTGATGCACGCGCGCGGGGAAAAGGTCGCGGCTTTTTCTTTTTCGACCGGCAACCCCAAGCTCGAGTACGTGCCGCTGCTTGCCGATGCCGCGACTGCGTGCGACTATCTCGCGTTGCACGAATATTATTATCCGGTCGGCGGCGCGAGCGATCTCGCGCGCTATCGCCAATTTCGCGATCAATTGCCGGCAGCCGCGCGCAAACCGATTCTCATCACCGAGACCGGCGTTGACGGCGGACAGAACGACGGCTGGCTCGCGCATGTCTCGGAAGATCAATACATGCAAATTCTTGCGGATTACGACAAAGAATTATTGAAAGATGCGGATGTCGTCGGCGCGACGATTTTTCAGTACGGCGCGGGCGCGCCGTGGAGCTCGTTCGACGTGAAAACCATCGGCACGCGCATCGCGGATTATGTGGCGAATGCCGGCGGCGGCGCGCCATTGCCGGCAAGCGATTCCACTGCAGACGCGCCCGGCTCCGGCTCCGGCGGCGCGACTCAACCCCCGCCAACTTCAGCAGAAAAAGATTTGCAACAGTCCGTCCTCGCCGAAGCGCAAAAATTCACTTGGATGCCCATCAACGATCAAGCCGCGCTCTATCAGTATGCGCAGGAGCAAAACTTGGGTTATCCGCAGACGGATGAATTTGAGTACACGTTCAACGGCGCGGCGTACCTCGCCCAAGTGTTCAATCTCGGAATTGTGTACGTGAAAAAAGGCGATTGGGGCAATGTGAAATGGGTCAAGAAACCAAACGAATGAGACAGCGAATTAGAACGAATATACGAATGACAATGGCACAAGAGCAAATGACGAAGGACGCTGGACTCAGGACACTGGACTTTTGACAAGGGAGGCAAAATGGAATTCGATCCGCGCCTGAACAACTTGGGCATCACGGTAACGCAGACGCCCAATGCCAAATGGAAAATCGCCGTCGTGAAATATCAGGATGACACCGAATCGAACGGCAATCATCATATCTATTTCACCGTGCGCGATGCCAGCAGCAACCCCGCGCCGGGCGTCGCGTGCATTGTGGACTGGGTCGGGCGAGATGATCCGCAGCCGTTCAAAACGCTCACGGAGGCAAACGGACAAGCCAATTTTCCGATGTACGCGAATCTCAACAC
>JACQGS010000222.1 GCA_016199405.1 Chloroflexota bacterium
CGCGCCGCGCTGAACACGCAACGCGCCGAGTTGGACGCGTTTCAGCGGCGTGATCATCCGCGCCCGCAACGCGCGCACGCCGCGCAACGCGAAATAAAACGCGATGCCCGGCACCGCGACCAAAAGCGCGGCTTGAATCGCCAAAATCACAATCGCGAGATCGCGCCACGGAGAGAGAATTGAGTCGTCCATTTGACTATTCGACTGCCTGCCCATCCACCACCGCGAGCACTTGCTCCGCGTATTGCCGCGCCATCGGATCGCCGGTTTGCAAAATCGAACGCAACGGTTTTACCATCAACGGCGTTTTGATTCGCTTCAACGCTTCCGCCGCGACCTCACGCACTTCCGGCTCGCCGATTTGCAAATCCACAATCAGCGCGGCAAATGCTTTTTCCGTCGCGACTTCGCCGAGCGCGCGCGCCGCCGCGATGCGCAAACGCGTGTCCACCGTGCCGACGCGCGGATCGCCGCGTAACGCGACAAGCAGCGGCTCGACGACGCGATCGGTGCGCGCATGCCCCAACGCTTGCACGACTTTATCGCGCACGTCGCCACTCACGTCGCGGAGTTGCGGCAAGAGATAATCGATCCCGCGATCCAATTGCAACTCGCCCAAAATTTCCACCGCGCGCGCGCGCACCTTCGGATCTTTTTCTTTGAGCCGCGCGGCAAGATAATCGACCGCGACTTCGTTGTGCATTTCCGCAAGCGCGCGAATCGCGGCGGCATCGCCGTTCCACGCGTGTTCCATCAACTCCGACGTGACCGCTTCGCGCGTTTCTTTCGATATTTCTGCCGCGTGCGCAATCGCCAAGCCGGCGCGCGCAAAATCCTTCCGCGCGATCAGCGCGGCGACCAGCGGCGCGGCATCGCCCAAGCCGGCGTAAAACCATACGACCTCTGCCCACGCCGGATCGTCGAGATGCTCGAGCAACGGCTCGAGGTTGGGCGCGTGGCGCAGCGCGCGCGCGGCAAAATAATATTGCCACAACGCGTGCGAAAATTCGACGGCGTTATTCTGCGCGGCGCACAAAAATCCGCGCGAGTTGTTCAGTAATTCCGCCGGCGCGGGCTTGCCGCGCTGGATGGCGAGCGCGACGCCTTCCAACATTTTTGCCGCTTCTTCATCGCTGCCAAGCGCCAACGCAGCAGACGCGTTGAAAAGTTCCGCGCGCCGCGTCGGCAGCGGCTTGATGCCGTGCGCCTCGAACAATTCGTTCGCCGGCGCGGACGCGGCGGCGTCGGACAACCAAACTTGTTCGAGCAGAGTGAGCGTGAGGGGATTCGAGGTCAGCGCGCGCGGAACGCCGTTCGCTTTGAGCGCGGCTAGAAAATCATTCGCGCGTTTTTCCAATTGCTTTTCGGCAAACTCTTGAATATCGTTATCGCGCAAACCCGGCAAAGCAAATTCGGACAAGCCGTTTATTTTTGTGCTAGCGGTCGCAACGATATGCGCGCCGCCGAATTGCAACAGCCATTCGTCGCGCGTCGGCGGCGGCAATGCGTCGAGATCGTCAATCAACACGAGCGCGCGTTCGGAGGCGAGCAACGCGGCGAGATAATCGCGCGGCGCGTCGATGCCGAGCGCGCGCACCGCGTCGTCGGGACGGGTCGCGCCATCGCGCGCGGAGAAAAAAATCGGCACGCGCGCACCGGCAGAATCGGACAAAAGGCGCCGGGCGTGCCTCAGCGCGAGATTGAGGAGCGCGGTCGTTTTGCCCGCGCCGGGCGCGCCCGTGATGAGCACGCGTCGCGCGTGCGTGAGCGCAACGCGCAAGCCGCGCACCTCGACGACGCCATTTTCGATATCGACGCGCTGGTCGCCGGACATTTTGACAACGCGATAATTCGCTTGTAAGGCGCGCGCGTATCTTCGTTCAAAACGCGCGCCGGCGTCAAACATTTTTCTCAGAAAAGCCATAGAGCAACCTTAGCCGCAACCAAATTCATTGAACACAGACGAATTAATCAGTGTTCGTCAGTGTTTATCAGTGTCCCAAACATCTTCGCGATTGTATCACGGCGGCGCGATGGTGTCAAAAGAATCCGCGCCGCGCCTACAAATTGCAGTGCTTGTGTGGTATAATCGCGCGTGGAGAAGTCAACGCATGGGACGTGTGATCGCAATCGTCAATCAAAAAGGCGGCGTCGGCAAAACGACGACGACGATCAATCTCGGCGCCGCGCTGGCTGAAAAACAAAAATATACGCTGCTCATCGATTGCGATCCGCAAGGCGCGCTCTCAATCGGACTGGGCTTGCCGGCGTACGATTTGGAACTCACGCTTTTTTCACTCCTCACCGATCCGCGCATTCCGATGCCGGCGGTCACGCATCACATCCGTCCGCACCTCGATCTCGTTCCCTCGAATATCGATCTCGCCAGCGCGGAATTGCAGCTCGTCGCGATGATGGGGCGCGAATATATTTTGCGCGAAGCCATCGCGCACGTCCGCGATCGCTATGAATATATTTTGCTCGATTGCCCGCCCAGTTTGGGATTGCTGACGATCAACGCGCTCGTTTCCGCCGACGAAATTCTCGTGCCATTACAATGTGAATATCTCGCGATGCGCGGCTTGGACGCGCTCGTGGATACGATTTCGCGCATTCAGCGCCGGCTCAATCCATCGCTCAATCTGTTCGGCATTTTGCCGACGATGTACAACGCGCGGCGCGCGCACTCGCGCGAAATTATCGAAACCGTGCGCATGAAGTATCCAAACAAAGTCTTAGATGTCATGATCAAAGAAAGCGTCAAATTTGCCGAAGCGCCCGCCGAACGCCGCACGATTTTTGAATTGAAGGGCGACAACGATGGCGCGACCGCCTATCGGCAACTGGCGCAGGTGGTGATGAATGGCAGACCCGCTCAGTAAACCGCGCCCGCGACCGGTCGATGCGCTTTTCGGCGATGCGCCCGGTCCCACGTACATCGTCGAAGCGCCGCAAACCGTGACGACGGTAACGCCGCCGCCGATCGACGCGCGTCCCGCGCCCGCGCCGACGGCTTCTTTCGCGCCGCCCGCGCCAACCCCCGCGACGAGCGCGCCTCCGCCGGAAAGTTTTTTTGCGCCGATTCACACCGCGACTGCGACGCGCGTCGCGCTGACGCCGGCGGAAGAAAAATTCTTCGCGGAATTGCCGGCGGCGATCCGTCAACTATACGACGACATCGAATCGCAACTGTCCGAAAGCCCCAGCGTCGCGATGGAATGTATGCGGATGCTGCGGCAAGCGCGCGAAGCATATCAAGCCGGCGAATTGGCGACGGCAGAATTCTTTGCGGAAAACGTGCGCGCGCGATTGCAAACGAGCACGCGCAGTTCGGGCGCGGCGCGCCGCCCGGTCGTTTTGATGTTGTGGGCGTGGCTTTTGGGAATGCTGGCAGTGGGGATTTACGCAGTCGCGATCACGTTCATCGCGAATCTAACGCTCTTTGGAATTCTCATCAATCCCATTTTCACCGTGCCGCTCCGCGCAATTGGCTGGGGCGCGATCGGCGGCGTCATCGGCGCGCTGTACGCGCTCTTGCGCGCGGTGCAGCGCCGCGAGTACGATCCGGCTTTCAATATGGGCTATTTCGGCAAGCCCGTGCTCGGCGGGTTGATGGGCGCGATGCTGTTTTTGCTTTCGCAAGCCGGCATTCTCGCCGGCGGCGGCGCGTCGCCGGAAGTCAAACCCGACGAAATTCCGGTGGGACCGGTGTTGCTGAATCTCTTCGCCGCGCTCGCCGGTTTCAAGCAAGAGTACGTTTTCGAGTTCTTTGATAATCTATTGAGGAGCATTTTCCGATTAGAGCGAACGGCGCGGAACACGCCCGCGCCGCGAGATTTACCAGAATAGAATTTCCGGCGGGATTGGGTTTGGTTTCCCGAACCAAAGGGTGCGAAACCGACGAACAAGGAGTTGTTCTTGTGCCAGAAGTTAGCAGGTTTCTCGGAATCGTGATTGGAATTTACTAGAGAGGAACACCCAGTACCACACTTTCACGCCATCTATAGTGGTCGAAGAGCAAGTTTCACCATCTCGGACTTGCGGCTGATTGAGGGGCATCTGCCGAAACGTATCGTCTCGTTGGTGCTTGAATGGGCTTTTGAGCACCGTGACGAATTGAGGGAGGATTGGGAACTCGCGCGGGCAAGAAAGCCCCTCAAGTGGATCGAACCCTTGGAATAGGAGGTTGCTGATGCATATCGTAAAGGACGTCACCTACGTATCCGACTACAAACTGCGGTTGTCGTTCGATGACGGCAGTGTACGACTAGTTGACTTGGCGGAGGAACTGGACGGCGAAATCTTCGAGCCGCTGAAAGACATTGGCTATTTCAAGAAGGTTCGTGTGAACGCAGACCTAGATACAATTGTCTGGGACAACGGCGCCGATATGTGTCCTGACTTTTTGTACAAACTGGGCTTGGAAGTCACACAACGTACAGTCGCGGCATAGACTTGGCAATCAAAAGGACGATGCACGAGCGGAGAACACGCCTGACGGCAACAGCACGCGCGCGGCTTTTCGCATCGTCGGTTAGCGCAGTTGAACGCGGTCTGTATTTCTCGCAGGGCGTCGGGCGTGGCGGCGTGTTACGGCGTTCAACTTTCCCCCTCATCTTTGGCAGAAAAAAGGCGCAGCCCAAAATAAGTGAGAAAAGCCAGTCACAGAAACATAGCGGTAATTGAAAAGGGGCGACCACTCAATCAAGAGTGGTCGCCCCTTTGCCTAATCTTTCTTCAGTTCGATTATCTTCAAGCGCGGATTGTTCGTGATTCCCGGAATCCGTCCGCGTTTCGCGATTGGCTTGCCGTCAATCTCTTTCAGGTCGCCCGTGAAATCAATCGGCGGCGCGGCGCTGATCGCGCTGCCAACGCCATACGCGTCCACCGGCGCGCCCGCCGCGCGGAATGAGCGTATGCGCTCGATGTCAACACCCCCACTCACGACGATTTTGACATTTGGGAATCCGGCTTGATCGAGCCGCGCCCGCACTTCCTTGACGAGATCGGGCGTGACGCGTCCGCGCTCGGAAGGCGTATCGAGCCGCACGCCCCACAAACGATTGCCCAATGCTTGCGCCACGCGCACCGATTCTTCCGCTTCGTCGCGAAACGTATCCACGAGCGCAATGCGATTGATCTCGCGCGGCATCCATTTGTCGAACGCTTGAGCGGCTTTCACGGTGTCGCCGAATATCAATACCATCGCGTGGGGAATCGTCCCGGACGGTTGCTTGCCGGCGAGCCGCGCGCCCGCCGGAGTCGCGCCGGTCGCGCACCCACCGATGATCGAAGCGTACTCCAGCTTTGCCGCAACCGCGGGTTGCACATGCCGCGCGCCAAACGAAATGACCGGCGTCGGCGCAGCGGCTTTTACAATTTCATGGGCGGCGGTTGCCCAGCCCGACGGATGCGCGAGCATTCCCAACATCGCGGTTTCATACAAGCCGAATTTGGAATAGCGCGCGCGAATACGCAGCACGACTTCTTTCGCGCTCATCGCCGCACCTTCATCGAGCGTATGGACTTCCGCATCGGGCGCAGCCGTCCGCAAGAGTTCGATCACCTCGTTCACGCCGCAGAGAATTCCCGCGCGGCTCGGAAAAATTTCCATCGCGACGATAGGATCGAGTCCTTCTTTCGCGAGAATCTCTTGCGTCCGCGCAAAGTAGATGTCGGCAGTGTCGCCGGTGAGGATCGCGTCGGAGATTGGCATCGTTTCCTTATAAAGCAAGCGAGCGGGCGAGCAAGCGCACAGGCGCGAATTTCTCCCTCGCTCCCTCGCTCTTCTGCTCCCTGGCACTAAATCAATTCGCGAACCACTTCGACTTTGTTCAGCGCCATCATGTACAGAAACAGCGCGTGCTGAAAATCGCCATCATGCGGCAGCGCGCCGATTTTCCGCGCGATCTCGACCGGTAGATCGTAAGTGTTGACGCAGTTCGCCGGCACGATCACGCGGCGCGGAATGTCGCGCGAATTGGCGCGCAGTTTCAAATCGAGCGCGAGGTCGTACGTGCATAGATCGGTGCAAACGCCGGTGACGATGAACGTGTCGACGAGCGAGTGGTTCTCCAGCCACTGCTGCATCGTCGTTTCGACGATCGTGTGCAGCGAATTTTTGCGCACGACTTCGATGTCGCGCGCAAACGGCAGCGACGCGAGTTCCCGCACCAGTTCCGCCTCACGCGTGCCGCGCACGCAGTGCTCGCCGTATGCCTTGAACTCCTCCGCATGCTCGCTGTGCCATTCCTGAATCGACACAAAATTTCTGACGCCGCGTTCGTACGTGCGTTGGAACAAGTTTGCGATGGGCTGAACGCACGCGGCAGCGCGCGGGCTGGATAGAGCGCCTTCGTAACAGAACCCGTTGAGCATATCGATCATGAAGAGCGCGGTCCGCGCAGGTTGAGTAATCGTCGCAGCCAGCGGAATGGGCTGCAGACTTGCGTGCCACTCGCTCAGCCAGTCGAGGAAATCCTTTGATCCTTCCGCAAGGTTCATTTTCTCGTCCATTGTTGAATCTCCACAGTGGAGCAGAGGAGCGGGAGAGCAGGGGTAAGAGGGAGAATTTCTCCCTTGCTCCCTAGCGCCCCAGCCCCTGCTCTTACCCTCATGTCTTCCCCCGTTCAACGCGCGCGCCTAACGCCTGCAATTTCTCCTCAATCCGCTCGTACCCGCGATCAATTTGCGCGATATTGCCGATGACGCTCGTCCCGCGCGCGCACAGCGCGGCGAGCAGCAGCGCCATCCCCGCGCGAATGTCCGGCGATTCCAGCCGCTCGCCGTGCAATTGGCTCGGACCGACGACGACCGCGCGATGCGGATCGCACAGCACGAGCCGCGCACCCATCCCGATCAGCTTGTCGGCGAAGAACATCCGCGTCTCGAACATCTTCTCGTGCATCAAGATCGTGCCTTCACACTGCGTCGCCACCGTCAGCGCGATGCTCATCAAGTCGGTGGGAAACGCGGGCCAAATACCATCGTCAATTTTGGGAATCGCGTTATGCACATCGTCTACGATTTTGAGCGATTGTTCGGCAGGCACGAACACATCCTTGCCGCGCACTTGGCACTTGACGCCAAGTCGTTCGAACATGACAAAGACCATCTGCAAATATTCCGGCGCGGCGTTTCGGATCAGCAACTCTCCGCGCGTCACCGCCGCCAGCCCGATCAAACTGCCCACCTCGATATAATCCGGCGCGATCTCGACTTCGCCGCCGCGTAATTTCTCGACGCCCTCAATCGTCAGCGCGTTCGAGCCGATGCCGCTAATGCGCGCGCCGATGGAATTCAAAAACCGCGCGAGGTCTTGCACGTGCGGCTCGCTCGCGGCGTTGCGAATGATCGTCGTGCCGCGCGCGCGCGTCGCCGCCATCATCGCGTTTTCCGTCGCGGTTACGCTCGCTTCGTCGAGAAAAATCGGCGCGCCGCGCAATGCCTCGGCTTGCATCTCGAATTCCGCGTTGACGCGAATCTCCGCGCCGAGCGCGCGCAACGCGTGCAAATGCGTATCGACGCGGCGGCGACCGATCACATCGCCGCCGGGCGGCGGCAGAATGATTTCGCCGGCGCGCGCGAGCATCGGACCCGCAAAGAGAATCGACGCGCGAATATTCGCGCACAGCTCGCGGTCGAGCGCGGTGGTTCGGATATTGCGCGCGTGCACGCGCAATTCGTTGGGCGGGCGTTCGCTGATTTCCGCGCCGATGTTCGCGAGAATCGCGAGCATATCGTCCACATCGCGAATGCGCGGCAGATTGCGAATCGTGACCGGCTCGTCGGTCAACAGCGTCGCGGCGAGAATCGCGACTGCCGCGTTTTTGTTTCCGCTCGGCGTGACCGTGCCGCGCAATGGCACACCGCCTTCAATAATAAAACGATCCAAGTTCAACTCCGTTTAGAAATTTTCACCGCAAAAGCATGCCCTGAGCGAAGCGAACGGGACGCGAAGAGCGCAAAGAAAAAAATAAACGCAAGAGAAAAATAAGTTTCATTGTCATGCTGACCCTGAACGAAGTGAAGGGGAAGCATCTCGCTGGTTTCAAGAGACTTCGAATTTCAGTTGCAAGTTGCGCTACTCTTCGCCTCTTCATGGCTCAGGGTGACGTTGTTACTTCTTTTTGCTTTCCGCTTTCTGCTTGCTGCTTTCTGCTTTCGTCACGCGCTCCAGCGACCTGCGCGCTTTCTCCGCGTCGGGCGATTTCAGCCGCTCGAAAATTTCCAGCACATCACGGAACAGACGCGCGGCTTCGGTTTTGTTTCCTTGCTTTTCAGCAAGACCAGCCAGCCCCCAGCTTGCAGATCCAATTTGCAATTGGTCACCAAGGCGTCTAGCGATTTCAAGACTCCCCGCCAACAAATCTTTTGCTTGCTCGAACTTACCTTCTGTCGTCGCTATGTTGCCAAGAGCATTGAGTGTTTTCGCAATCCCGCTTTGGGCACCGAGTTTCTTTGCGATCTCCAAACTCTCGGTGTAGCGCTGCCGCGCCGTTTCATAATCGCCTGCAATTTCTGCGAGCCGACCCAACTGGTGCAAGGTGCGCGCAATCCCGCTTTGGTCGCCGAGTTTCTTTTTGATCTCCAGACTCTCGGCGTAGCGCTGCCGCGCCGTCTCATAGTCGCCTTGATCTTGCGCGATTATTCCCAACTGGTGCAACGCGACAGCAACGTTTGCTTCGTTTTTCAGATTCTTGTATGCTTCGAGTACGGTGCCGTACTCACTTCGCGCGTTTTCATATTCGCCGCGCGAATAATGAATCGTCGCGGCATTTCCAGAAAACCGCGCATTCGCGCTTTCGTCACCCGCGCGCCGCGCCGCTTCTGCCGCCTGCTCGCCGCGCGCAATCGCATCGTCCCAATAGCCGTGTGTGTAAAGCAAGCCTTCAAATATCGCATCCATCGTACGCATCACGCTCTCCCAATCTTGCGCGGCAAACGCAGCATCCATTGCGGCAAATAAATTTTCACGCTCGGCTTCCAGCGCATCGAAATCTTCGGGCGTCGTTTCCGCGTGCGCTTGCGCGTAGCGCACAAAATAATCCACGAATCGTTTACGGTACGCGGCGGCATTTGAATCTTTTTCCAATTGTGCGCGCGTGAATCTGCGCGTCAGCCCCACGACCGACAGCCGTTCGTTTGCCGCGTCCGTTTCCAAGAGTTGCAGCCCAGCCAATTGCTTGAGCGCGTCATTCACGCGTTTGATGTCGTCGCCAAATTCCGCCGTGAAAGCAAGCGCGTTGCGTTCCGCCGATGGCGCAAAGAGCGCAAGCGACAACAGCGCCGCCTGCGCGTCCGCGTTCAACAATCCGAACGAACGACCAAACAGACGCGTCGCCGCATCTCCTTCTCCACGTGACAAATCATTCTGAATGTCGCTCAAACGCTGCGCGGAATTCAACTGCCCAATGATCCAGCGCATCACGGCTGGGTTGCGTTCGGCTAGATCCGCAACAGCGTCAATCGCACTCGCTTGCACATTCGCGCGCTTTAGAAAATCGCGCGCCTCTTCCAAAGACATCGCGCCGACCGTCACGCGATCCGCGCCTTCGATTGCAGAACGGCTTGTGATAAGCACAGGCACAGATGACAACGTGCTGACGAATGCGGCAATCGCTTTCTGCTGTTCGTCCGCAATCGTTTCAAAATTGTCCAGTACGATCATCGCGCGTCCTGAGCTTGTCGAAGGATCAGCGAGCAGATTGCGCACGGCATCTTTTTTCTGTTCGAGCGCGAGCGTTCGCAAATCCGCGTTTCCCAGTTGCGTCGCCGCATCGTCGAGCAATGTTGTGAGCGAAAAATCCGCGCGCCCGTCCGCGCTTGCCCAGACGACCTCACCCCCAGCCCCTCTCCTAGTAGGAGAGGAGGGCACGCGCCGCGCAATCTCCGCGGCGATTGTCGTCTTGCCAACGCCGCCTGAACCAATCATTGCCACCGCGCGGTTTTGCTTCAGCAAATCGCTGACGCGCTCGACAAGATTATTCCCTTGGTCGTCGTACCGTGCAACGAAACCATATTGCGGCGCGCGAGGAATGGGCGCGATGTTTTGTAGGGGCAACCCTTGTGGTTGCCCAGCATCGCCGCGCGGCAAAGGTTCTTCACGCAAGAACGCGAGCAATTGCTTGAAAGCCGATTCAAATTTCGCAGCGTCGCGAAAATCAATGTATTTCAGCGGCGCGAGCATCGAGGGAATATCGCAGTCGCGGACGAGCAGTGGCATCATGCGCTTGCTGCGATTCGCCGGCGAAAAAATTGTTGCGGCAGCGCGTTCTGATTCCGTCCATTCCGAATTGAAAAAGTCAGGCGACATGACAAGCGCAATTTTGCGGCTCGTGGGCAACGCGCGTTCAAGCGCAATTGGAATGTTGTCGCCGGGCTGAATGTCCCATTCGTCAAAGAACACTTTGAGCGCGCGCTCATTCCATTTTTCGCGCTCGATGCGCGCGGCAAGCATCCGCGTCCAATTCTTGTCCGCGCGATTGTGCGAGAGAAAGACATCGTATTCAAATTGCGGCGGCGATGCAATCATTGCACCTCCAACTAGAAAAAGTTCCTCGGGAAGCTACGCACAAGAAGAAAAAAACAACCTTGACATTCTGAGCCCTTCACCGCGCTCAGGGTGACAATGTACCTAGACTCGGTCCATCACAGATTTGAATGGGCAGGCGTTCTCTAACGC
>JACQGS010000224.1 GCA_016199405.1 Chloroflexota bacterium
CCAAAAAAGATTGCCGCGTTTTAGTGAGACTCGATTTCAACATACGACTTCAATTATATGCGATGCCTCAGAAAAACAAAAGGCGGGAACGAGTCCCGCCGCTTTTCGCTTTTGCCTTTTTACTTTGCGCTTTTCGTCGTCACTGCACCTGCAACGTGCCGTACTCGCTGACGCGTTGATGCAACGAATGCTGAATGAGTTGATAACTCGTCGTATGATTCGGGAAATCCATTTCGACCAAACCTTGCGCGCTGGGAACGATAAAAATAAAGCGATCGCGTCCTGGCACGCTGACGAGCAAGTTGAAAAGTTCGCGCAACCGCCGCGTGTCTTCCGCGTGATCGTTCGTGCGCGCGAGCGAAATGATCAGTTGGCGCGGCTTGTCGTCATAGACGCGCGTGGCGTACACGACCGCGGCTTCCTTCACCGCGACCGGCGCGTCGATATGTTTTCCATTGCCGCCGTTCTTGCCGTTTTCTTTTTCCATGACCAAATCAATCGGCGGTTCTTCCGGCGGCGGCAGCCATTCCGAATCATCCAGCGCGCCGACGGAAGAAATCGCGATCGGCGCGGGAGTTGCGATGGGCGCGTTTGCCGCAGCGATTTCTTCCGCTCGATCTGGCATCGCGAATTGCACGCCCGCGTCGGTTGGCTCGGCGGTCAAAATCGCGACGACATCTTGCGGCGTATCCGCAACATGATATTCCGTCGCGCTATCGCACAAAATTTTCACTTTGCTATCGCGCGATTCCACTTTGCCTTTCACGATCACCATATTTTCTTGCCGCCACACTGCTTCCGTGCGCGCGTACGTGCGCGGAAAAACAGTGATCTCGATACTGCCGGTCGGGTCTTCGAGTTGCACGAACGCCATCGGCTCATTCTTTTTCGTGTTGATGACGCGCGCGCTGCTGATGACCCCGGCGAGCGTCACGGGTCGCCCTGCCAATTTTTCTTCCAGTTCATTGACGCGATGCGTCACGCTCTTGGGCATCGCGCGCGCGAGCCGTTGCAGCGGATGATCCGTAAAATATGCGCCGGTCAATTCTTTTTCCGCTTCCAATTTTTCGCGATTCGACAACTCGGCGGCGTCCGGCAAACTGCCAAACGCGTTCGCGTTGACGGCTGACGCGGCGCCACCCGCGCCCGCGTCGAACATCGAGATTTGTCCGAGGTCGGCGGCTTGATGCGCGGATTGACTGATCGCCAGCATTCGATCAATGACTCCGAGCATTTGCGCGCGCTTGCCAAACTTGTCAAACGCGCCGACTTTGGTGAGCGATTCCAGCACGCGGCGATTCACGAGCCGCAAATCGACGCGCCGGCAAAAATCGTCCAACGACCGGAACGCGCCGGTCGCTTGGCGCGCGTTCACGATTTCTTCCACAGGACCCCTGCCCACGTTTTTGATCGCGCTCAGCCCGAATGCAATGGCAGTATCGTTCGCCGCGATTTTGAAATCAACATCGCTCGCATTAATGTCCGGCGGCACAATCTCGATCCCCATCCGCCGCGCCTCGCCCACCAACTCGCCGATCTTGTCGAGGTCGCCGGTTTCCGTCGTAAAGAGCGCGCACATATACTCGATCGGATAATGCGCTTTGAGAAACGCGGTCTGGCACGTCATCACCGCGTAATCCGCCGCGTGCGCTTTGTTGAAACCATAGCGCGCGAAAAATTCCACGTCCGCAAATAGCTTTTCCGCCGTCGGCAGGTCGATCACGCCAAACTTTTCCGCGCGTTCGACGAAATGCTCGCGCTCGTTCAAAAGTTTTTCTTTGTCCTTTTTGCCGACCGCTTTGCGCAGCAGATCGGCTTCGGAGGCGGTATAGCCGGCGAGCGACATTGCCATTTGGATGATCTGTTCCTGATACACCATCACGCCGAACGTATCTTCGAGAATCGGTTTGAGCAAGGGGTGATCGTACGTGACGGGCTGTTTGCCGTGCATGCGGTCAATGTACGCCGGAATTTTTTCCATCGGTCCGGGGCGAAAGAGCGAAATCGCCGCGACGATATGCTCGAATTCATTCGGCTTCATTTGTTGCAGCACGCGTCGCAAGCCCGCGCCTTCCACTTGGAAAATGCCGGTCACGTCGCCCCGCGACAGCAATTCAAACGCGCGCGGATCATCCACCGGAATATTGTTGAGGTCATAGTTTTTGCCGTGCCGCGCGTGAATGAGATCGCACGCGCGGCGCATAATCGTCAACGTCGCAAGTCCGAGGAAATCAATCTTGAGCAAGCCGATGCGCTCAAGAATATTCATTTCAAATTCGGTAACCGGAAATCCGCCCGCCTCTTCGGATTTGGTCGCGCGATGCAATGGCACGTACTCGACAATCGGCGCGTCGGCGATCACGACGCCCGCCGCGTGCGTACTCGCGTGCCGCGCGACGCCTTCCAACAGACGCGCGGTATCAATCAATTTGCGGTGGTAATCGCTTGCTTCGTACACGGCTTTGAATTCCGGATTTTTTTCGAGCGTCTCATCCAGCTTGACATTCGGACCGCCGGGCACCACCTTCGCGATGCGATCCACTTCCGGCAGCGGATAATCGAGTGCGCGGCCCACGTCGCGGATCGCGGCTTTCGCGCCGAGCGTACCGAACGTGACGATTTGCGCAACATGCTCGCGCCCGTACTGGTTGACCGCGTACTCGATCATTTCTTGCCGGCGATCATCCGGATAATCGAGATCAATATCGGGCATGGAAATGCGCCCGGGATTGAGAAAACGTTCAAAGATGAGACGATTCTGGATCGGGTCGAGGTTCGTGATCTGCAAACAGTACGCGACCATCGAGCCGGCGGCAGAGCCGCGCACGTTATACCAAATATCTTGTTCGCGCGCGACGCGGCACAAGTCCCACACGATCAAAAAGTACGTGTCGAATCCCATTTTATGAATCACGCCGAGTTCGTACTCAAGGCGTTCGCGCGCGGCGTGATCGCCTTGCGGATAGCGGCGCTGAAATCCGGCGTCGCAGAGTTGCCGCATGTACGCTTCCGCGCTCAAACCGTTCGGCAATGGAAATTTGGGTAGATGATATTTTTTGAAATCAAGATCAATCTGGCAGCGCTCGGCAATCGCGAGCGTGTTGGTCAGCGCGTCCGGAAACTCTTTCCAGAGCGCCCCCATTTCTTCCGACGATTTCAAATAATAATCCGCGCCGTCCATTTTCATCCGCTTGGGATCGGTGATCGTCGTTTGCGTTTGAATGCACAGGAGAATTTCTTGCGCCCAGGCATCTTCGGGTTTCAAATAATGCACGTCGTTCGTCGCGACGAGCGGCAGATTGAATTCGCGCGCGAGCGCGATCAATTCTTTGTCCAGCCCGATCATCTCTTGAATGCCGTGCTCTTGCAGTTCGATATAAAAACGATCGGGGAATACGTCGCGATACCACGCGAGCCACTTGCGCGCCTCGTCGCGTTTGCCGTTGAGGATGAGGCGCGGCACTTCCGCCGAGGGGCAGCCGCTCGTTGCAATCACGCCTTCGCTATACTTCGCCAGCAGCTCGTGATCGACGCGCGGGTAATAATAAAATCCCTCGAGTTCCGCCGCCGAAACGAGTTTCAAAAGATTTTTATAGCCCGTCTCATTTTCCGCGAGCAAAAGCAAATGATACGAACTGCGGTCGAGTTGCGCATCGCGATCCTGCATCGTCCGCCGCGCGAGGTACGCTTCGACGCCGATGATCGGCTTGACGCCGGCGGCTTTGCATTCGTCGTAGAAGGAGATCGCGGCGTACAGCGCGCCGTGATCGGTGATCGCGAGCGCGCGCTGATTCAATTCGCGCGCGCGCGTCGCCAGCGACTTGGGGCTTGCCATGCCGTCGAGGAGCGAATATTCCGAATGAACGTGAAGGTGAACAAAGTCGCTGGACATGGGAATCAATTAACAAGAAGACACAGTCCATCACAGATTTGAAGGGGCAGGCGTTCTCTAACGCCGCTTTTC
>JACQGS010000215.1 GCA_016199405.1 Chloroflexota bacterium
GAAGAAAAACGCGTGGCGAGCCGCGCGCGCGAGCTTTTGGAATTTGTCGGCTTGAAGGGACGCGAGGATGAGCTGGCGAAAAATCTGGCTTACGGCGATCAGCGGCGATTGGAAATCGCGCGCGCTTTGGCGACTCAACCCAAATTACTTTTGCTCGATGAGCCCACCGCGGGGATGAATCCGCAAGAGACCGGCACGATGGTCGGTTTCATCCGCCGTTTGCGCGATGAGTTGAAGCTGACGATTCTGTTGATCGAGCATCAGATGAAAGTCGTCATGAATATTTCCGATACGGTCAGCGTCCTCGATTTCGGCGTCAAGATTGCGGAGGGAACGCCGGCGGAAGTGCAACGCGACCCGCGCGTCCGTGAAGCGTATCTGGGCAAAGAGTACGGAAAAGAGGCGGCGTAACCATGCCAATGCTTGAAATTCGCGACCTTCACAGCTACTACGGACAAATCCACGCGCTCAAAGGCGTTACGCTCCGCGTCGACAAAGGCGAGATCGTGACGCTGATCGGCGCAAACGGCGCGGGCAAATCCACAACCCTGCGCACGATTTCCGGCTTGGTGCATCCGCGTCAAGGCACCATCCTTTTGGAAGGCGAGCGCATTGACGGAATGCCGCCCCATAAGATTGTGCAAAAAGGCATCGGGCAGTCGCCGGAGGGACGCAAGATTTTTCCGCGTTTGAGCGTCACGGAAAATCTGGAAATGGGCGCATACTCGCGCTCGGACAAAGACGAAATCAAACTCGATATGGAAATGGTGTTCGCGCTTTTTCCGCGCCTCGCCGAGCGCCGCAAGCAGTTGGGCGGCACGCTGTCCGGCGGCGAACAGCAAATGCTCGCGATGGGGCGCGCCTTGATGACGCACCCGCGCGTGCTGATGCTCGACGAGCCTTCGATGGGGCTTGCGCCGATTCTCGTCGAAACTATTTTTGAAACGGTTCAGAAACTCAACCAAGAAGGCACGACGATTCTGCTCGTCGAACAAAACGCCGCCAAAGCATTGCAGATCGCGCATCGCGGTTACGTGATCGAGACCGGGCAGATCGTGCTGGAGGATTCGGCGGCGAATTTGCGCAAGAATGATTCGGTGCGGAAAGCGTATTTGGGGGAGTCGTAAAATACTTGACGTGATGCGTAGTGCGTGAGTTATCTGCCTTTGCAGGTAGAGGCGAAGAGTGCGTTCAAGGAGAGGATGGATGGGCATAATCTATCCTGACTATAATTGCTTTCAACGAGGATTCGATGACCCAGGACAGGTAAGAATCCAGATGGAAGCTTTGGCGTGCCAGGAGATATTCCTGAAGGCGGAAAGCGGTCAGATTCAATTGATCTGGTCTTTCATGCATGAGGATGAGACGCTCCTCTGCCCTTTCCCAGAGCGAAAATACGAAGTCCTTCGCTTGGCAACTCTTTGCCAAGTGCGGGTCGGGGCACAGGAGAAAATTCGAGGCGTGGCAGAATCATTTCAGAACCAGGGCAATCTCTCGGCTAAGGATGCCATCCATCTCGCGTGTGCATCTTATGCCAGCGCGGATATGTTCTTGACCTGCGATGACAGTCTAATCAAGCGCGTCAAGCACTTGAATCTTGGGATGAAGGTGATGAATCCAGTAGACTATGTCAGACAGGAGGTAGACTGATGGAGAGAGCAAGAATAATGGATGACACCGAACTCAGAGTTATCGGTATAGAAGCCTTGAACAAGGCGCTTGGTCCTGCTACGGCTTTCCGATTCCTTACATTGCTTCACCGTGAACCGACGGACTATGTGGAGATTTCTCGTCGGCTTTATGAGGGGCAGACCATTGACGAGATATTTGAAAGGGCAGGCAGCACTGGAATGAATAATAACGGCAGATAACACATTGACCACCACAGCAGACGTTGTGATTATTGGCGGCGGGATTACCGGCACGAGCGCGGCTTTTTGTCTAGCGCAGCGCGGCGTCAAGGTCGCACTCGTAGAGAAACGTTTTATTGCCGCCGGCGCGACCGGCAAGTCCACCGCGATCATTCGCCAGCACTACTCGAACGAAATCACCGCGAAAATGGCGCTCGCCAGCGTGCGCGTGTTTCAGAATTTCAACGCGCAGGTCGGCGGCGAATGCGGGTACGTCAAAACCGGCTTTGTGATTTTGGTGAACGCACGGGATCGCCAGGGGCTGGAAGAAAACGTTGCGATGCAAAAGCGCGTCGGCATTGATGTGCGGATCGTCAACGCGGCAGAGTTGCTTGAACTCGATCCCGGTATGCGCGTGACGAATGATATTCTCGGCGCGTACGAGCCGGACGGCGGCTATGCGGATCCGGCATTCGCCGCCGCGAATCTCGCGAACGCCGCGAAAAAGCTGGGCGCGGAGATTTTGCAGTCCACCGTCGTGACCGGCATCGCAATGAACGGCGGGCGAGTGGCGGGGGTGCAGACGAATGCCGGGAAAATTTCCGCGCCGGCAGTCGTGAATTGCGCGAACGCGTGGGCGCCGGCAATCGCAAAAATGGTCGGTGTGGATTTGCCGATCGAAGCGAGCCGGCATCAGGTCGCGACGTTTCAGCGTCCGCCGGATCATAAAAGTCCGCACCTCGCCGCCGGCGATTTCGTGCATAACATTTATTTTCGCCCCGAAGCGGGCTTGACGTTTGTCGGCTCGATTGACCCGGACGATGCGAAAAACATCGCCGACCCCGACCAGTACAACGAATCCGCCGATTTTGAATTTATCGCGCAAATGAGCGCGCGGATTTGCGAACGCTATCCGTTTATGAAGCAGGCATTGAGCAAAGGCGGCTGGACCGGCATTTATGATGTTACGCCGGACTGGCATCCGATTATTGACGAAGCGCCGCGCGGGAGCGGCGTTTTTCACGCGGCGGGGTTTAGCGGACACGGCTTCAAGTTGGGTCCGGCGGTCGGGGTGATGATCGCGGATATGGTGACCGGCGTGAGCGCGCCGACCGGCGGATTGGATCGGCATCTGTTTCGTTTGGCGCGCTTTGCGGAGAACGATCCGGTGCGCGGCAAGTACGAATATTCCATCGTTGGATAGAAAATACGCGGCAACCGTGCGTCGCACGGCGGTTGGTTTTGAACCAGTGCAGCCACTTGAAAAAGTTGCATATCCGCCCAATTGGAATTCGCGCTCACATAGGGCTGAAAATCTAAATCGAACTCCGCACTTTCAAGTGAATGCACTACTTGTGGGTAATCACCCGAAGATTTGTTGTTGACACCGCCGCCAAACAAACTTATAATGGGGCTGTAAAGATCTCCGTTCGATTTCTCATCGTCTGTCTTCCGATCGTGTCTCGACGCTGAGACGATTCAAACCCAAGGAGGTGAACCGCGCCGATCAATACACTGCGTTTGGTGATCCGCCGCCCGGGTGTGGCACATCCGGCAGAATCGGAAATAAAATCTCGCATGGATCCGGTCTTGCAACGCGGACACAATGAATTGGCAAGTCTCTCAGGAGGAGAAGCACCTATGAACGCAAGAAATACTTTGGTCGTCCTATCCCTCGCGCTCGTCGCGCTGATTGCCATTGCCTGCGCGCCCGCATTCACCCCACCCGCCGATGCGGTTGGCACTTTGAAAGTCGGCGCCAATGAACCCATTCACTTGACGTGGATGTTCGTCGTTACCGGCGAAGATGGAACGCTGGGTGTGGATTCGCGCCGCGGCATTGAAATCGCGATTGACGACAAGGGTGGCAAGCTGCTTGATCGCGCGATCAAACTCGACGGTCAAGATTCCGGTTGTAACGCGGAAGGCGGCCAAGCCGCCGCCGCGAAACTCGCGGCAGACGCGACCGTCGTCGGCGTGATCGGTTCGTCCTGCTCCAGCGAAATGCGCGCGGGTGGTCCGGCGCTTTCCAAAGCCGGTTTCACAATCATCTCGCCCTCGAACACGGCGCCGGATCTGACCGACCCCGCGAAACGCGTTGCCGGTTATTTCCGCACCGCGCACAACGACACGATTCAGGGCGCGGTCGCGGCGCAGTTTGTGTTGACGCAGTTGAAACTCAAGAACGTGGCGACGATTCACGACGGCAGCCCCTACGCGGAAGGTCTCGCCAACGTGTTCGCGGCGAACATTGAAAAAGGCGGCGGCAAGGTCGTGGCGAAGGAAGCG
This sequence comes from Chloroflexota bacterium, assembly GCA_016199405.1. Taxonomy (GTDB): domain Bacteria; phylum Chloroflexota; class Anaerolineae; order UBA4142; family UBA4142; genus JACQGS01. The sequence goes on from JACQGS010000215.1 coordinate 4,140, forward strand.
GTGAGCCCCACCGACAAAGAATTCAAACCCGTGTTGACCAAGATCGCGGCGGCGAAACCGGAGATGTTGTTCTATCCCATCTTCATCAGCGCCGGCTCGTTGATCACCAAGCAGGCAAAGGAAGTTCCCGGCGTAGACAAGATTCCGCTCATGGCGGCTGATGGTACTTTCTCCGGCGATTTCTACAAGGGCGCGGGCACCGCGGCGGTTGGAATGTACCAATCCAGTCCGGATTTCTCGGCTTTTGCCGCGGGCTACAAGACGTTCCTCGACAAGCACCAGAAGAAATACAACGAGAAACCGTTGAGCGCGTTCCACGCGCACGCGTATGACGCCGCCAACGTCATTTTTGCCGCGATTGAAAAAGTTGCGGTGAAGGGTCCGGACGGCGCGTTGTACATCGGACGCCAAGCGTTGCGCGATGCGGTTGCCGCGACGAAAGATTTCAACGGCATCACCGGCAAACTGACTTGCGATCCCAACGGCGACTGTGGTGCGCCGGTGATCGCGGTGTACCAAGTGACGGCAGACAACGTCAGCAAAGCGACCACCCCGGAAAAACCGTTCTGGGCTCCACCGAAATAAGATCGTTGGCGACGAAGTCGCGCTCGTGCAAGAAAATGAGCCGGGCTCGGAAGAGTCCGGCTCATCCTGTATCAGGTATTCGTAGTAAACCGTTTGCAGCGCGGATCTGTTTGCCGGGCGCCCGCATACCTGATTCTGGTTCACCCGATTGCTCACTACAAACTCATTGAATCTCGGAGTAGAGGAATGCAGAAAAGTCTTGCAACCCGATTCACTCTTACAGACATATTCATTTACATCCTCGGCGGTTCGATTATCGCGCTCGTCGTCGTTGGTTCGATTGCCACGTTGGCAACCGGCCTTTATGGTCCTCGCCAGTGGATTGATTTCACGATCACCGGCTTGACGCTGGGGAGCATTTACTCTCTGATCGCGTTGGGCTATACGCTCGTGTATGGCATTCTGCGGATGATCAACTTTGCGCACAGCGAAGTTTTCATGAGCGGTCCGCTCACCGCCTATTTTCTCGCCGATGCCATGGGCAAGTCCGGCTATCTGGACGAGAATCCAGTCCTCGGCATTAGTCTGATCTTTATCCTCGCCATTGCGGTTTCGACCATCGTCGCGGTGCTCGTTGAACGCATCGCATATCGTCCCCTCCGCGGCGCGCCGCGGCTCGTTCCGCTCATCACCGCGATTGGCGCATCGTTCTTTTTGCAGTATGCCTTTCGCGGTTTTTTCGGTCCCAATTTCAAAGTCTATCCGGAAATGGCGATCCTCAAAGGCGCACTCGTTTTGGGTGATCTCAAGATGTCCTACATTCAAATCCTCGTTATCGTTGCCGCCATGCTGATGATGCTCGGCTTGAATCTATTTGTCCAATATTCCAAAACCGGCAAAGCCATGCGCGCGGTCGCGGAAGACAAAGAGACCGCCGCATTGATGGGCATTAACGTGGATCGGATTATCGTGACGACGTTTATGCTGGGCGGCGCGCTCGCCGGCGCTGCCGGCGTTTTGTACGCGCTCGTGTACACCCAAGTCCAATTCACGATGGGGTTCGTCCCCGGCATCAAGGCATTCACCGCCGCGGTGCTGGGCGGCATCGGCAATATTCCGGGCGCGATGCTCGGCGGCTTGTTCCTCGGCGTGGTCGAATCGCTCGGACCGACGCTCTTCCTCGAAGGGCTGCAGGTGCCTGCGCCGTATCAATTGCGCGACGCCGTCGCGTTCGTGATGCTGGTCTTGATTTTGATTTTTCGCCCGGCAGGGATTCTGGGCGAGCGTCTCACGGAGAAGAAAGCATGAACCCAGCAATGCTGAACGTCACTCCCCGCGCGAAATTCGCGCCGGCGATTCGCGTGGGCGCGCTGGGCGGGATCATCATCGTATTCATGGGGATGATCGGAATGCTCGAAACTTTTTCCAAGCGCCAAATTATTTTCGGCGTTTTGGACATGGGGCATCTGATCATTTTCGTCGTGTTTTATCTCACGGCATATTTCGCGCTCAAGCGCCCGCATGGTCAGGTTGAACGCTCGCAACAAGGAAGGTGGCACGGCGGGGTCGCGGGGTTAGTGAACGCGGCATCGCTTGTCGTGCTGGCGATCATCTTGACGATTCTGCCGGCGATTCGAAATGTGTTCGTGAATATGACGCCGGCATTGCTCGAGCTGATCACATTTGAAAAAGGGCTTGCGGTCGGGAGCATATTATTGCTCATTGCCGGCGCGGGGCTGGGCGCCTTTGTCGGATATTATTTCTATCGCCCGAATCCGATTTTGCGCGAATTGCTTTTCACGATTTCGCTCGTTCTCCTCATCGGATTGCTGCAAGACCTTTTGCGCGTCACGTTTCAGTACATCCCGTTCCTGAGCGCTATCCTCTTTGAAACGAGCGGGCTTTCGCTTTTTGGCGCCGCGCTTTTGTTCGCCATAATTCTTGGCGGCTTCGAACAGTGGCGGCGGCGCGGCGATGGATGGAAAGCGCGTTACAACGCGTTGCCCACTCCCAAACGGAAACAGTATTCGAGAACTCTATTTGGGTTCTTGATCGCGGTGGTGCTGTTGTTGCCGTGGATTCTCGGTTTGTTCTTTAGCGAAATTCTCGTCAACGTCGGCTTGTTCGTCCTCATGGGCTTGGGGTTGAACATCGTCGTCGGATTCGCCGGCTTGCTCGATCTCGGTTACGTCGCGTTTTTTGCGATTGGCGCGTACACGATGGGTGTTCTGACGACGCTTTCGCCGGAGATCGCCTTCCATCCGGGTTTGAATTTCTGGATTATTCTCCCGTTCGCCTTGGTGATCTCGGTATTTGGCGGAATCGTTCTCGGCGTGCCCGTGCTCCGGATTCGCGGCGATTATCTCGCGATTGTGACGCTCGGCTTTGGCGAAATCATCCGGTTGCTCGCGCTCTCGGATGCGCTCAAACCGTACTTTGGCGGCTCGCGCGGCATTGAGGCAATTCCCAAACCGTTCATCGGTCCGCTCGAATTGATCGGTCCGCAACAAATGTATTATCTCGTGATCATCGGTTGTTTGATCGTCGCCTTCATCGCGTTGCGGCTCAAGAATTCGCGCTTGGGGCGCGCGTGGATGGCGATTCGCGAAGATGAAGATGTCGCGCAATCCATGGGCATCGACCTCGTCAAAACCAAACTGCTCGCGTTTGGCATCGGCGCGTCGTTCGCCGGCATTGGCGGCGCAATTTTCGCGAGCAAGCTCGGCACGATCTATCCGCACAGTTTCAACTTGATCATTTCGATCAACGTGCTCGCGCTCTTGATCATTGGCGGCATGGGAAATATTCCCGGCGTCATCATTGGGTCGCTTGTGCTCGTGGGCTTGCCGGAACTTTTCCGCGAGTTTGAAGATTACCGCCTGCTCGTCTATGGCGCGGTGTTGGTGATCATGATGCTCGCCAAGCCCGAAGGACTTTTGCCGGAGGCGCGGCGTGCGATGGAGTTGGAGGAATTCCGTCATACGGATGACGCGGTTCCGCCCGAAGGGATTACAGGCACGCTCAAAAATCCCGGGCAAGCATAAGACACAACCCAAGCGGAAAGCTAACCCCTTTCCGCTTTTCTTTTTACACGCGCTTTACCCCCCTAACACGCCGGGATTGCAGGTTCGCGCGAAAATGACTTGAATTTTCATCCACAAAGAGCACGAAGAAACTGCTGGTGTCCCTTCGTGTCCTCGCTGGAAAACAAATTGGGTGGAAGGGCAGCCGCGCTGCCCGTTGTTCCCTGAACACCCAGCGCGGCTGGGCTGCTACCTATTTTCATGCATCGGGGTGCGCTCCGCGCATGAACAACTTCGTGGGTCATCCGTTGGGTTTCGGCTTGACCGAGCCGGAGGAAGAAAAATGAACGCGCGCATCTCAATTTGCTTTTTCGTCATTCCATTCATTGCCGTACTCGCCGCGTGCCAGCCCGCGCCAACCCCCGCGCCGCAACTCACCCCCACACCCGAAATCAAAACGCCGACTGGCGTACGCGCGACGACAACGCCGGCATTGCCCGCGATAAAAATCGCCGTGCAAGCGCCACTCTCCGGCGAACAACGCGATCTCGGCGAAGCAATTCGCAACGGCGCGCAACTCGCGGTCAAGCAGTTCAGCAAGCCGATTCAAGACTTGGGTTTCAACGTCGTCGTCGTTCCCTTCGATGATCAAGCGCGCGCGGAAACCGGCGTGAGCAACGCGAAAAAATTGGTCGCCGATTCGGAAATTTTGGTCGTGATCGGACACCTCAACACCCCAGTCGCGCTGGCTGCGCTCGATACGTACAAAGACGCGAATCTCGCGCTGCTTTCACCCGCCAGCACCGATCCCAAACTGACCGCGCGCGCGCTCCCGATCGTCAGCCGCGTGATCGGGCGAGATGATTTGCAGGGACCCGCAATCTCGCCGCGAGTTTTCTGCGGCAATTGCGCGCGAAAGGTGTCAAAGCCAATTTCCTCGCGCCGGAAACAATTGACAGTGCCGATTTTGCGCGGCTCGCCGGCGACGACGCGGTCGGTGTTTATTACGAGACGCCGGTCGGGCAGGTAGACAATTATCCGGATGCCGCGCAGTTCGCGCGCGATTATCGCGCGGAATTCGGCAAGACCGCCGAGCCGTCGCCAACGCCATCCGCGCGACCAGCCCATACAATGGCATCACCGGGTTGCTTTCGTTCGATGCCAACGGCGATCTGTCGAACGCGAAATATTTTTTCTTTAAAGTCCTTTCCGCCGATCCGCAGAGGTGGCTGGAGAATAAATTATTCAAGACGCTGGAACTCGCGCCGAACCTTCCATGAAACTGCGGCGCGCCTTGAAGGTGCGTCGTTTTTTTCTCCCCTTGTCGTCGCGCTCTATTTCGATTACAATTGCCCCCATGCTGATACTATCTCGCTCCAACATTCAACAAGCCATCACGATGCAAGACGCTATCGTGATCGTGCGCGCGGCGTTCGCGCAACTCTCCACCGGCAAGGCGACCGTGCCACTGCGCGTTTCCATTCCGCTCGAAAAAAACGACGCGGTCACGCTGTTGATGCCCGCCTATCTGCACAACTCAAACGCGCTCGGCATCAAAATTGTTTCGGTGCACAACCGAAATCCGGAAAAAAATCTGCCGCTCATTCACGCGCTCGTCGTCGTGATCGATGCCGCCACCGGCAAACCGCTCGCCGCGCTCGAGGGCGGCTATCTCACCGCGCTCCGCACCGGCGCGGTCAGCGGCGTCGCGACCGATTTGCTCGCGCGGCGCGATGCGCGCGTCGCGGCAATCATCGGCGCGGGCGTACAGGCGCGGACGCAACTGCTCGCCGTCGCGTCCGTGCGCGATTTGGCGCGCGCGTTCGTTTTTGATTCCGATGCGAACCGCGCGCAAACCTTCGTCGCCGAAATGCGCGGACAAGCCGGCGTGCCAGCCGATCTGCGCGCCGCGGCAACTCCGCGCGAGGCGGTGCGCGAAGCCGACGTGATTTGCACAGCAACGACTTCTGCCACGCCGGTCTTCGACGGTCACGATGTGAAAGCCGGCGCGCATATCAATGCGATTGGCGCGTATACGCCGGCGATGCAAGAGGTGGATGAGACAACGTTGAAGCGCGCGAGCAAGATCGTCGTGGACGCGCGAAGCGGCGCGCTGGCAGAAGCCGGTGATCTGTTGATCGCGATCCAACGTGGCGCGATTACCGAGAACAATATTTACGGGGAAATCGGCGAGATTGCCGCCGGGTTGAAAGCCGGGCGCGAGCGCGCGGAGGAGATCACCTATTTCAAATCGGTTGGCAATGCGGTGCAGGACGTGTCGGTCGCGCGCGCGATTTATGACGCGGCGGCGCGATTGAACCTGGGGGTCGAGGTAAATTTGTGATTTCGGATTTCGGATTTCGGATTCAATCCGCCATCCGCAATCGGCAATTCGAAATCAAGACGGGCTATCTGTTCGTTTTCCTCGCCGGCTGTTTGTGGGGCAGCATCGGATTATTTTTTCGCGCGTTGCACGATCAGTTTGGATTGTCGGCATCGGCGATTTCATTTTTGCGGCCGACCGCCGCGCTCGCCTTCCTCATCCCGGCATTGCTCGTCACTCAACCGCGTTTGCTCAAACTGCCGCGCGCGAGTCTGCCGTTTTTTCTTTTCTTTGGCATCAACACCGCGGCGTACAGTATTTTTTACACGCAAGCGGTTTTATTCACCAGCGTGACGACCGCGGCAATTTTGCTGTACACCGCGCCGGCATTTGTCTCGGTAATCGCGTGGCGCGTCTGGGGCGAGCCGTTGAACGCGCGCAAGCTGATCGCGATTGCGATTGCCTTTATCGGCTGCGCGCTCGTCGCGCGCGGGTACGACATCGCGCAATTACAGTTGAGCGCGCTCGGCATCGCAGTCGGAATCGGCGCGGGGCTGACGTACGGACTTTACAGCGTGCTGAGCAAAGCCGCGTTGCAAAAACACTCCCAATGGACGACGCTTGTATACGCGCTGCTCTTTGGCGCGATTTATTTAGCGTTCTTGCAAACGCCGGCAGATTTCGCGCCGCTGTTCAATCAAACGGGCGCGTGGATTCCATTGCTCGGCTTGACGTTTGGACCGACGATTGGCGCGCTGACGCTGTACAATGCCGGCTTGAAAATCGTGCCGGCGAGCAACGCGAGTCTCGTCGCCACCGTCGAACCGGTCGCGGCGGGTGCGTTATCGTTCTTGTTCTTGGGCGAGCGGCTCGAAATGTGGCAGTTGATCGGCGGGGCGTTGGTGATTGGCGGCGCGATCTGGTTGAGTCTCGGGGATCGAAGATTACGCGGGGTGTAAGAAAAAGACCGCGCCTAACGCGGCGACGACGATCATCGCGAATTCGAGCAGGACGATGGGATTCAACCGTTTCCACAAATATTGCTGAACGAGTCCGACGAGTACGTAGAAAAAAATCAGTAGGAGCGCGCCGCCGGTAAAGCCGGTGAGATTCCAATAATTGAACGCCCATGCCAACTCGCCGAGCGCGAGTCCGACGACGGCGGCATACAGCCACGTGCGTCGAAAATCTTGTTCCGCGCCGCGCAAAAGTTCCAACGCGAGCAGACCCGCGCCAATGGCGATGATCGTGGAAGAAAAGAGACTGCGGAGTTTCAAGCCGTAGATCGCGGCGAACAAAATCAGCGCGATCAAGTAGACTGCAAAGTTGGTGCCGAGTCGCGCCGCGCGATACCACCGATCGGTCGTATCAATCGAAAAAAATTCGCCGAGCACTGCCGCGAACACGAGCGCGCCGGCGAACGCGACGCTGATCAAACCAAAGACGCGCACCGGCGACAACGTCAATAAAATCGTCGCGGTGACGACGATGAGCGCGGGCAGAATCCACAAAATAAAAATATAGCGCGCCTCGCCGAGATGCACATGCGGATGCATTCGCACGATCGAGTCCACGCCGGCGGCAGTCAACGCGGCGAGCACGAGCGCGAGCAACCACGTGCCGGAAAGTGGAATGCTGGCTTCCGACCCCAAGATTTCAAGGTCGATGCGATTCGCCGGCAGGTCGAGCAATAACGAGAGCGTCAGCCCGATCATCACAAAGCCGGTCAGCACGCTAATCCGGTCGAACGGTGCGGCGATGCGCGGCGCGGTTTCCAATTTGCTGTGCATGTAGGCATCATAAACGCCGCTAGGGAAAAAGTCAAAAATGGAAATTGTTTTCGCATTTATTTTCGGCGGGCTTGCCGGTTTTTTGATTCACCGCGCGGCAGACGCGTTGTACCGACGCAACGCGCTGCCCGTGCCGACCGTGCAATGGCGCGCGCGCGCGATTGAACTCGCGGGCGCGTTCGCGCTCGCGTTCCTCTGGTTCCGTTTTGGCGCAAGCGCGCGTTTTGTTTTCTCGGTGATTTACTCGACCGTCTTTCTGCTCGTCCTCGTCACTGACTTTGAATATCGCTACATTTTTGATGTCGTGATTCTACCGGCGATGCTCTTCGCCGCGCTTGCCTCCCCGCTTTCATCGCTCGGCGGCGCGCGATCTTTGCTCGGCGGCGCGGTCGCGTTCGCAATTGTGTTTCTCATCTACATTCTCGCGCCGATCTACGCGCGCGTCCGTCACCGTGAAATTGATTCGCCCTTTGGATTCGGCGATGTGAAACTCGCCGGCTTTATGGGCATCGTCGTCGGTTTTCCCTCCGCGCTGAACGCGATCGTGCTAGCGATTCTGCTCGGCGGCATCGGCGCGATCCTTTTCCTCGCGATTCAATTCGCGCGCACGCGCCGCATCGCGCTGGACGCGGCGATTCCGTACGGACCGTTTTTTTGTGTCGCGGGATTTGTGTATATGGTTTTGTAGAGACGATCCGCCGTAGAGACGATCCGGCGGATCGTCTCTACAATTATACGAAAATTATGGTAGAATAATCGCCGCAAATTTGTTCGTCGGAAAAACCTTTGGCAACCCAAACGCTATATTGCACGAATCACCCCCAAACGGAAACGCTGCTCCGTTGTAATCGTTGCGACAAACCGTACTGCGTGCGCTGTTTAGTGCGGACGCCAGTCGGAATGACTTGTCGGACTTGTCTGAATATTCAGCAGGTCGGTTTTTATTCCGCGACGACGGCGGATTACGCGATTGCCGCGACGCTGGGCATCGGCACCTCGATCGTCAGCGGCGCGCTTGCGACCGTGCTCGCCGGCTTTTGGCTGCTCGAAATTTTCTACGCGCCGTTTGCCGGGGGACTGATTGCGCAAATCATTCAAGGCGCGCTGCAAAAACGCCGCGGGCGATTCGTTTGGCTCGCGGGATGCCTCGGTGTATTTTTCGGCAGTACGCTTGGCGCAAGCATCTTCCCGCTGTTTGCAATCATCGTCAGCGCGCGCGGCGCATCGCTTGGCGCGTTGTTGCTCCGCTTGCCCGGATCGTTTCTTAGTTTGGGCTTTTTGATTTACATCGTGCTGGCCATCATGACGGTGTACGCGCGATTGAGATCATAGCCACAGAGC
>JACQGS010000214.1 GCA_016199405.1 Chloroflexota bacterium
AATGAGTACGATGTTGTTGGACACGACACTTAACCTCAGATACAATAACTTGACCGCGTTGCCTTCAGAGATTGGCAAGATTACCAGTCTGAAAGAACTAGACCTCCGAGGCAATCAACTCACCTCATTGCCTCCAGAGATTGCCAGATTTGCAAATTTGAGATCGCTTGACATAGGCCACAACAACCTGACTGCGTTACCCCCAGAACTCAGCCAACTTTCCAAACTGGTGAGTTGGGAATTTGAAGGCAATCCACTCATCTCCCCTCCACCTGAAATCATCAAGCAAGGTAAGAACGCAATCCTCGAGTATCTGGGAAAGCTATTCGAGAAGGGCACACGCCAATGGATTTCCAAGATGCTCCTTGTTGGACAAGGTGGCGTGGGCAAAACCGCGTTGTCGCGCGCGTTACGAGGCGAAAGGTTTCGTACTGATCTCGACACCACACACGGTATTGAGATTCGCACGCTCGAATTCAAGCATCCCACTGAATCCAGCGTCACGATGCAACTCAACACATGGGATTTTGGCGGACAGGAAATTTATCACGCCACGCACCAGTTCTTCCTCACCAACCGCTCGCTCTTTCTCCTCGTGTGGAACGCGCGGCACGGCTTTGAGCAAGGCAGATTGTATTACTGGCTGGACGCGATTCAAGCGCTCGCGCCTGATTCACCCATTCTGCTCGTCGCCACGCAAATTGACGAACGCGATGCCGACCTTCCGCTCGCCGATTTACGCGCCAAGTATCCACAAATCGTTGACTCGTACACGGTCAGCAACAAAACGGGACAAGGCATCAAAGAGTTGCGTCATGCAATCACCAATGCCGCCGCGAAATTGCCTTTGATGGGCGAGCAATGGCCTACCGCGTGGCTCAACGCGGCAAACGCGATTCGCGCAATGCCCGAGAAGCACGTCGCGCCGCAGAAATTCTTCAACGCGATGGCATCGCACGGCGTGACTGATACCAGCCAACGCGTGCTGACGCAATGGTTGCACGAACTCGGCGACATTCTTTATTTCGCCGATCATCCCGAATTGAACGACCTCGTCATCTTGAAGCCGCAATGGGTGACCGAATACATCAGCAAAGCATTGGAGAGCGATGAGGTCATCAACCAGCAAGGCATTTTCACGCGCGATCACATGTACCGCCTCTGGCGCGATCTTGATCCGTCCATGCGCGAACATTTTTTGCGTTTGATGGAACGTTTCGATCTTTCGTACCGCACACTGGAAAGCCGTGATGTTAGTCTCGTCGTCGAGCGATTGCCTCTAGAGAAACCGGATTACACAAAACTGTGGGAAACGCCGAGAGCGGTAGAGGAATTCCACGAAATATCACTCAAGTTCAGACTCAACACAATTCCCGCCGGCATTCCTACGTGGTTCATCGCGCGTGCTCATCGTTTTACAACGCACACGCATTGGCGCAATGGCGCGGTGTTTGCTGAATCTGATCGTAAGCATCTGGCATTGGCATTAGCATTGCCTCATGACCGCTATTTGCAATTGACCGTGCGCGGTCCTTATCCGCATAATTTTTTCGCGTTGCTCAAAGACGGCATTGAATTAATTCTCGCACGCTTTCCCGGTCTACAAGTCACGCGCTTAATTCCTTGCCCGGGACACAACGGCAAACCGTGCACACACGAATTCGATTATGAGCTTTTGTTGAAACGCCTTCACATCAAGCCAATGATAGAGTGTCCTGTAACGCTTGAAGATGTTTCCGTGCCAGAAATGTTATTCGGCTGGGATTGGAACACGCGCGACGCAGTGTTAGAGCGTCTCGATGTAATTGAGCATATGGGAGAGGAATCGCTCGTCGAACTGAAAGAATTGCGCGCGCTCGCTCAGCGTGAATTCACAAATGCTTTCCGTCGCGATCAATCACTCATCGAATCGCACTGCCCTAACATCTTTGTTCTGCGCCCGCGCGATGCAGATGCAAACGGCATTCGTAAAGTTTTGCAAGATGCCAAGACCACGATTGCCGGACGGCAGATTGATTTGCAACTCTACTGCCAAGCGCCCGGCTTCTGGCATCCAACAAAACTAGGCGGACGCTATCAAATTGATGAGCCAGCCAAATGGATTGCCGCGACTGCGCCGTATTTACAGAGGCTCATCACAGTTCTAAAGTACGCCTCGCCCATCGTCGGTCCTTGGTTCAATCTGCTCGACAAAGCGACGTACGACAAAGTATTGAAAGCCGACTTGGATTTTCTCAACGCAGTCATCAAGCAAATTCCGGATTTGGAAAAAGAACATCCTGATTTTGAACTCTCCGGGCACGTCGGACGCGCTGATGATCCAGAGCGCGTTGAAGGCGCGGCGTTACGCGCGCTCCGCGCGTTGTTGGACGAAAAAGATACGAGACAAGAATGGGGCGGCTTGCGCAAAGTGCTGACGCCAGAAGGCCACTATCTCTGGCTCTGCAATCATCACGCGCAAGAGTATTTGCGGTGACAGGTCATCACGTCATTGCGAGGAACCCTGAGCAAAGCGAAGGGAGACGAAGCAATCCCCAAGCAACCCTTGTGGTGTGACTTGCTTTGCTCTTGAAGTTTGGAGATTGCTTCGCGAAGAACGCTCGCAATGACACAGGGAGGCTGACTTTGCAAATGCCTCGCCCTTACGCGCGCATCGCTCGACAGACGATTCTTGAATCGAGATACATTGATTCGCTCCGCGCCATCCACCTTTCATCCTTCCCGCCTTCCGAGCGCGGCGATTTCGACGAATGGCTGGCGGAAATTTCCGGCGGCAACAAATGACTTTATGCCGCGACGATTGACGGCGCGCTCGTCGGCTATGCGACCATTCTGCCCAACATCGCACCGCAAGTTTACTTTCTCGAATATCTCGCCATCGCGCGCGAGCAGCGCAACGCTGGCATCGGCGGGCGATTGTTGCGGCATCTGGCGCGTGAATTGCGCGGCAAAGCGAGCGGTTTGATTTGGGAAGTTGAGACACCGGACGTTGGGACGCCGGACGAAAGACAACTTCGCGCGCGCCGCATCGCGTTTTACGCGCGCAACGGCGGGCTGCTGATTGAGTGCGCGCCGCGTTTTCTTACGCCGAATCTCGCCGGCGGAGAGCCGCTTGCGGAAAAGTTGATGTGGCTGCCGCTCGCGGAAAATTCCAAGCCGCCGCGCGGCGAAGCATTGCGCGAGTGCATCGTCGGCATTCTCACGCGCGATTATGGCTTGGCGGAGAATGACGCGCTCGTGCAAGAGAATCTGCGCGCGTTGAAATGCTGAAAGTATGTGGGTATCGGCGTGTGTGAGTGTGTGCGAACCAGACACTCACACACCCACACACTCACACACCTTGTTCAAATGGGAGGGGAATTGAAAACAAATTCCGCGCGTCCAAGCATTGTGCTCGCGATTCTTCTCGCCGCGTGCGCTCCTTCGACTATCGCTCAGGATGCGCCGACTCCACCCTTTCTCCCCTCCCCTACGCGCGGAGAGGTCGCGCCTGCAACTGCAACGCGCCCGCTCGCAACGCAACCCCCCGCGCCAATCACCGGCGCGCCGAAATCGCAAATCAGCGGCAATGTGAGCGCGGCAATTCCGGCGTGCCCCGCCGACATCAGCACGCCGCTGTTGACCACAGTTCCAATTGATTTGGAAAATTTCATCGCGTTTCGTCCGCTCGGTTTTCTTTCGCCGCCGATTCATACCATCCCGGCAAAACATTCGGCGTTCTCGATGACCTTGCCCGGGCAACAGCCACAGAAAAAACCGGTCAAATCGCCGGGCAAGGCATGGGTCGCGGAAATCTGGGAAGCGTCGTTTTCCGCTGGCAACAAAAATTATCAGGTCTTTATCTATCCCTGCCGCGAGGTCAAAATATATTTCGGGCACATCGTCAGCGTCTCGGAAAAATTGCAGGCTGAATTCAAGAAAGGCGAGCCGCGTTGCAATTCATTTCAAGACGGCACGTCCACCGTCACGACGTGCCGCCGCGAACAGCTTGCGATTCCGCTCGAAGCCGGCGAGCAGTTCGGCGAGGGACCCGATTCGGCGGGCGTGGATTTTGGGCTCGCGGATTATCGCTTGAAACCCGCCGCGTTTATCAAGCCCGAGCATTATGGGTTCGATTATCCGTACTGGGCATCGCCGCTTGATTATTTCACGCCCGAAGTCAAAGCGCGCTTTGCGACCAAGTTTGGAAGTGTTTTTGGCACGCGCTTTCGTGCTGCCGAACCCATCGGCGGAATGTATATGCAAGATTTGCCGGGCACGGCGCAAGGCAGTTGGTTTATTCCCGGGCAATATCACAGCAACAGCACCGACCTCAGTTCGATCATGTCACTCGCGCACGATTTCGTTGACCCGGCGCAACCGATTTTTGCGATTGGCAATTCGATCAAGGGATTGAACATGGGCTTGTATAGTTTTGCGCCGCAAAGCGCGGGCAGAATCAATCGCGATTTCAGCGCGATCAAAGCCGACGGCGCGATCTATTGCTACGATAATTTTCTGCAGGGACAATCCCAAGGCGGAATGCCGCTTGGTAAACCGAATGGAATTGTTTTGCTGACAATGCCGACCGACCTGACCCTCAAGATCGAATTGCAGAGCGGCGCGCGGTGCGATGCGAACGCGGCGTACGCGCTGACCGCGAACGCGACAGCATTTGAAAGATAAAGGTGACGAGTGACGGGTGACAAGAAAGGAATCCTCACACTTTCGCTTTTACCTGAAACATTTGCCATTTGCCGATTACCGCCGAGCGTGGAGATTTCGGCGTGGGCGACGCGCGGAAATTTCTTTGCGATCACGCGCACACGCGACGAACTCTCGATGGTTTGCCCGCAGAGCAACATGCCTGACGAAACAAAATGCGAACGCGATTGGCGCGCGTTGAAGGTCGAGGGCGTGATGGATTTGTCGCTCGTTGGCGTTCTCGCCTCGCTCGCGACGCCGCTCGCGTATGCCGGCATTGCGATATTTGCGATTTCGACCTTCGATACGGATTATTTGCTCGTGAAAGAGGCGAATCTGGCAAGGACGATTCAAGTCTTGAGGGAAGCAGGCCATCAAGTCGAATGACGCGCCAAGACCTGTTCAACCAACTCGCAAATCACATAATCGCAGCTCACCTGCCCCATCCCACGCGCGTCGCGATTGACGGTGTGGATGCGGCGGGCAAGACAACGCTCGCGGATGAACTGGTCGCACCAATTGAATCGCGCGGGCGCGAGGTAATTCGGGCTTCAATAGACAGATTCCATCGCCCGCGCGCGGAACGCTACGCGCGCGGCGCGGATTCACCCGAAGGATATTACTACGATTCGTTCGATTACGCCGCGCTCCGCGCCGCACTGCTCGATCCGCTCGGACCCAACGACACGCGCGCGTATCGCCGCCGCGTGTTCGATTACCGCGCGGACGCGCCCGTCCACGATCCTACTCGCGTTGCCGCTGCCGACGCGATTTTGCTTTTCGATGGTGTTTTTCTTTTGCGCCCAGAATTAGCCGCTTGCTGGGACTATTGCATCTTTGTCCATGTCGAGTTCGAGGTTGCGTTGGAGCGCGCTCTCGCGCGGGATGCGAAGATGTTTGGATCGGCGGAGAACGCGCGGGCGCGTTACATGAATCGCTACATTCCCGGTCAGCGTATTTATCTTCAGGCAGTCCAGCCGCAACGCTTGGCGGATGTGATCGTGGACAACAACGATTCCACAGAACCAAGATTCCTTTTCAAAGAATGAATGGGACGCGGGCACTTGCCGCACGCAAGTGTCCGCGTCCTAACAGGATGTATGAATAACCGCTGCGCATGGAACTACTCCAATCCGCAATGAACACCTACTCACCAACTTGGTTCGCAACTTTTCTCGACGCGATCCCTGCCGCGCAAACCGAAAAAGAAATCGCGTTTCTCGCGCGCCAACTACCAATCTCTAATTTCCAATCTCTACTCGATTTGTGCTGCGGCACCGGACGACACGCGCTCCCTCTCGCCGCGCGCGGCTATCACGTCACCGGCGTTGACGCGAACGCAGAAGCCATCGCGGCCGCACGCGCAAAGGCAAACGGCAGCGCGCAATTCATCCAGCACGATCTGCGCGCGCTCAACGACTTGCCCGGCACATTCGACGCGGCGCTGTGCTTGTGGCAATCGTTCGGGCATTTCGACGAGGCGACGAACGCGGCTATACTCCAGCAAATCGCGTGCAAGCTCAATCCGCGGGGCAGATTCATTCTCGACATCTATCACCGCGATTTTTTTGCGACGCATCAAGGCACGCGCGATAATGGACGCGGCGGAGCGCGCGTCGTCGAAACAAAGACGATGCGCGACAATCGGTTGCTGGTCAAGTTAGAATACGCCGGCGGTGCACACGATGCGTTTGAATGGCAACTGTATACGCCGGACGAAATCTGTAATTTGGCGGCGAGCGTAGGATTGAAGACGATGCTGGTTTGTTCCGAGTACGCCGAGAGCGTGCCTGCGTCGGCGGACAAGCCGCGCATGCAGATTGTGTTTGAGAAGAAATGATTTCACCCGAAGCACGCGAGGGATTCTTCTTGGTGTCCTTCGTGGGCACTCAAATAAATTGGGTGGAAGGGCAGCCGTGCTGCCCACTGTTCACTGCCTTCGTGTCCTTCGTGATCTTCGTGGATAGAAGGGGATTCGATGAAACGCTGTCCGTGGCCCAGTGAAAACGAATTGATGCTTCAGTATCACGACACCGAATGGGGCGTGCCGGTGCATGACGACCGTAAGCTATTCGAGTTTCTCGTGCTGGATGCGTTTCAAGCCGGCTTGAGTTGGTCGGCGATATTGGGCAAGCGCGAAAATTTTCGCCGCGCGTTCGACAATTTCAATCCAAAAAAAATCGCGAAATATAACGCGAGAGACACGCGGCGGTTGCTGAACGACGCCGGCATCGTCCGCAATCGGCTGAAGATCGCGGCGACGATTAGCAACGCGCAATGCTTTCTCGCCGTGCAAAAAGAATTCGGTTCGTTCGACCGATACATTTGGCAATTCACCGGCGGCAAGACGCGTGTGCATCGCCTGCGGCGGCAAAAGCAGATTCCCGCGCGCACGCGCGAATCGGATAAAATGAGCGCTGATTTGTACGCGCGTGGTTTCAAGTTTGTCGGCTCGGTGATCTGCTACGCGTTCATGCAAGCCGCCGGGATGGTGAACGATCATTTGGTTGATTGTTTTCGATATACGGAAGTTCATCGCCCACGAAGGACACCAAGAAACACGAAGAGAAAAATTTAGTGCGCCTTCGTGCCCTTCGTGGGAAAAAATGGGAGGAGAGAATGGCAAAAGCAAATACCGGCGCGGTGACGTTGCTCATCGGCACACGCAAGGGCGCGTTCGTCATGAAGAGCGATTCGGCGCGCCGCGCGTGGAAAATGTCGGACGGGATCATGATCGGCGCGACGATCAACGACATGGTGATGGATCATCGCGGCAGTCGCACAATTTTGATGAGCGCGCGCACCGGACATCTGGGTCCCACAATTTTTCGCTCGACCGATTTGGGCAAAACGTGGAAAGAGGCAACCAAGCCGCCGGCTTTTCCGAAAGCGCCCGAAGGCGAAAAAGGAATTTCGGTGCATCACAATTTTTTCGTCACGCCGGCACATGCGAGCGAGCCGGGCGTTTGGTACGTCGGCACGTCGCCGCAAGGACTATTTCGCAGTGAAGACGACGGCGCGTCGTGGGAACCGGTCAGCGGATTCAACGATCATCCGCGTTTCAAAGAATGGTGGAATCCGCCGGACGAGGGACCGCCGGACGGACCGACGCTACATTCGGTTATGATTGATCCGCGCGATGCGCGCCATATGTATTTGTGTTTGTCCGGCGGCGGCGTTTTTGAATCGCGCGATCAGGGGCGCGATTGGCATCCGCTCAACAAGGGGCAGGTTTCCGATTTTATGCCGAACCCAACCGCCGAAGTCGGACACGATCCGCATTGCATGAAAATGCATCCGCTCAATCCCGACCGGCTTTATCAGCAAAATCATTGCGGCGTCTATCGAATGGATCGCGCGACCGCGGAATGGATCAATATCGGCAAGACGCTGCCGAAACCGTACAGCGATCATTCATATCCGATCGTTCTGCATCCGCGCGATCCGGACACGGTTTGGATTTTCCCGCTCGACGGCTCGTTTCCGCTCGGACGCGTTTCGCCCGGCGGCAAGCCCGCCGCATTTGTTTCGCGCAATGGCGGCAAGAATTGGAAAAAGCAAGCGAATGGTTTTCCGAAAAGCGGCGGCTGGTTTTCCGTCAAGCGGCAAGCGATGAACGCGGACAATCACGATCCGCTCGGCTTATATCTCGGCACGACTAGTGGTGAAGTGTGGACGAGCCGCGATGAAGGCGCGCGCTGGACGCGGCTCGCAACATCGTTGCCGGAAATTTATTCCGTACGCGCGGCATAATTCCGTAGAGACGAGTCGGCGACTCGTCTCTACATTACATTCCTATGCAAATCCACATCCCCACGCCTTTGCGCGCGTATACGAAACAAAATATCGTCGAAGCCAACGGCGCGACGCTGGCGGACCTGTTTGCCGATCTCGACCGGCAATTTC
The DNA here is from genome assembly GCA_016199405.1 of Chloroflexota bacterium. Lineage (GTDB taxonomy): Bacteria > Chloroflexota > Anaerolineae > UBA4142 > UBA4142 > JACQGS01. The sequence continues at coordinate 8,590 of JACQGS010000214.1, forward strand.
CAGGCATGCGCTTTCGCGTCATTAACGAGCAAGGCGAAATCCGCGAGCACATCAAGATTTTCGTGAATCAATCCATCGCGGAGAACCTGCGCGCGCCGCTCGCGCCCGGCGATGCCGTGCATATCATCGCGGCGATTAGCGGCGGATAATGAGTTTCAAGGAAATCGAATGGACAAAGCACAGGCACAAGGGTTGACCTTTCCCTGCTCGTATCCGGTCAAAGCCATTGGCGTTCACACAGAAGACTTTGGCGCAAACGTCGTCGCGATTATTCGCCGGCACGCGCCCGAGTTGGAAGACGCGGCAGTTGCGAGTCGGCTGAGCGCGGGGAGCAAGTACCTCGCAGTCACCGCGACGATTGTGGCAACGAGTCAAGAACAACTCGACGCGATGTATCGCGATTTGAACGCGTATGAACAAGTGGTGATGGTGCTGTAGGAGGATTGAATGAGTGAACTCGCTTTCAAAACTGCGACCGAACTGGCGCGCTTATTGCGCGCGAAAAAAATATCCTCGCTCGAACTAACCGAGATGTTTCTCGACCGTCTGAAACGGCTTGGACCGAAATACAATGCGCTCGCGCAACTCACGCCGGAATTGGCGATCGAACAAGCGCGGCGCGCGGACAAGAGACGAGCCAGCGGCTCGTCTCTACATGGCATTCCATACGGCGCAAAAGATTTGCTCGCGACAAAAAATATTCCGACGCGCTGGGGCTCGCCGGCGCATCGCGATCAAATTTTCGATTACGACGCGACGGTGATTCACAAACTCGCCGATGCCGGCGCGCCGCTGCTTGGGAAACTCGCGATGGTTGAAATTGCCGGCGGTGGCGGATACGAATATGCCAACGCGTCGTTGCACGGACCGGGTTTGAATCCGTGGGATTTGACGCGCTGGTCGGGCGGCTCCTCGTCCGGTTCGGGGAGCGCAGTCGCCGCGGGACTCGTGCCGTTCGCGCTCGGATCGGAAACGTGGGGCAGTATCGTGACGCCGTCCGCGTATTGCGGCATCACCGGCTTACGCCCGACGTGGGGACTCGTGAGTCGTTACGGTGCGATGGAACTCGCGTGGTCAATGGACAAAGTCGGAGCGATGGCGCGCAGCGCGGAAGATTGCGGCTGGATTTTGCAGGCAATTGCCGGGCGCGATGACAACGACGTCACCGTCACGCGCGAATTTCGATTCAAGCCGCGCCGTGCACGCAGAAATTTCCGGCTCGGCGTGCTCGACGCGGATTTCACCGACGAGCCGGCAATCGAAAAAGCGTACAAAGAGGCGATTCGCGTTTTGAAAAAGATCGGAATGAAAATCACGCGCACGCAATTGCCGGAGCGTCCATACGCCGAAACCGCGCGCACGTTGTTGAACGGCGAGCAAGCCGCCGCGCATAAAGAGTTTTTCGGAAGCGAGCGGCTGAACGAGTTGGTGGACGCCGGGCAGAAAAACGGATTGAAGAAATCGCTCGAGACGACGGCGATCGAGTACGTGCGCGCGTGGAAAAAGAAAGCCGAATACACGCGCGAAATCCTCGCGCTGTTTGACGATTTCGATGCGCTGGTATCGCCGTCGCTCGTGATTGAAGCCGTGACGCTCGACACGAATTTGCAAACCGCGTTTCGCCGCCGCGGCGGAGTGAGCGTGCTCGGCGCGTTGTGCGGCGTGCCGAATCTGACGATGCCGATGGGTTTCGGCAAAAACAAAATGCCGGTCGGGCTGTCCATCACCGGCGATTTGTTCGACGAGAATACGATTCTGCAAATCGGCATGTTGTATCAGCGCGAAACGGATTGGCATTTGCAAAGACCGCCCACAGGATAATTTCGGATTGCGGATTTCGGATTTTGGATTCTTTTCATTCCGCAACACTTGAACCGCAACGCACACTCACTTCCGGACGTGCGACGCACCCCGAATGTCCCGCGCCGTTTGCGGGATGCGAAGTGCGTCGCACGTTGCCAATCCTCATTGACAATTTCCGCGTCGCCCGTTATACTTTTGCCCGCTTTGGAACTTCAATCTGAAAGGGGTGATGTTGCTGCGCAATGACTAGCTTTTCGATGACGAACAGGTTTTGAATTTCAAAGAGGAGAAGAAAATGAATCGCTGGTTGATTGTTCTGGTATTAGGAATCGTGATCGCCCTCGCCGCCTGCGCCCCGGCGCCTGCACCGACCGCCGTGCCGGCGCCGCCGGCGGCGCCGACCACCGCCCCCGCGGCGACAGTCGCCGCGCCCACTGCCGCGCCACTGCCAACCGTCGCGCCACCCGCGACGACCGCGCCGCTCAAAGGCGAATTGAGTTTGCTCTGCACGCCGCAAGAAATTTGGTGCGCCGGCATGAAAAAAGAATTCGAAGCGAAATATCCCGGCGTCACCGTGAACTATGTGCGCCTCTCCAGTGGCGAAGGGTTGACGCGCATCCGCAACGAAAAAGTGAATCCCACTTTTGATATTTGGTGGGGCGGTCCCGCGGATTCGTTCATCGCCGCGAAGAAGGAAGGTTTGCTCGAAACGTACAAATCGCCGAATTCCGCAAACATCCTTGACCAAAAGCTGATGAAAGATGCAGACGATACGTGGACCGGCATTTACGTCGGCTCGCTCGGATTCGCGACGAACACCGATTACCTGAAAAAGAATCCAACCCTCAAAGCGCCAACATCGTGGGATGAATTGGTTGCGCCCGCGCTCAAAGGGCAGGTCGTCATCGCGCATCCGGCGTCTTCCGGCACCTCGTACACCGCGCTCTGCACCGTTCTGCAAATTCGCGGCGAGGACAAGGGCTGGGAGTATATGAAGGCGTTCAACGCGAATGTCTTCCAGTACACTAAATCCGGCGCGGCGCCCGCGACGCTCGCCGGTCAGGGCGAAGCCGCCGTCGGCATCGTCTTCTCGCACGACATCGTCGCGGCGCAAGAGAAAAAGTTGCCCTTGCAATTGACGTTCCCCGCCGAGGGCACCGGTTATGAGATCGGCGCGCAGGCAATCGTGAAGAACGCGAAAAATCTCGCGCTCGCGAAAGCGTGGTACGATTGGGCGCTCGAACCGACGACGCAAGAACTCGGACCAAAATACACCGCGTATCAAGCGCCGACGGTGAAAGGCGCGAAAGCCAGTAAGCCGGAATTGTTGCAAGTGAAATTGATCAACTACAATTTCGATTACTGCGGCGATAAAAAGAAAGCATTCGTGGACAAGTTCTCGAACGAACTGACGTCGGCGGACAAGGCAAAGTAAGTGACAAGTGACAGGTGGCGAGTGGCACGGAATAACACGCTCGCCACCTGTCACCTCTTCCACCATGCTTGCCACTGCCTCCCCCGCCTCCGGCTTCACCCGCCGCGTCCGCGAAATCCGGCTGATTGCGCAGGACCCGGTCTTGCTCATCGGACTCCTCGCAAGCGGCGCGTTCATTTTTGTTTTCATCGTTTGGCCCCTCGCCCGCGTCGCGTATCAGGGCTTTTACACGCTCGAAGGGCAATTCGACCTGACATTTTTTCAACGTTATTTCGACGACAAGTTCGGGCCGAATTTTCGCGGCGTCTTCCGCGATACGCTGGTGATGGGACTGCTCACCGCGATCGGCTCGACGGCAATCGGCTTTTTGCTCGCGTATACCGTTGTGCGCTGTAATATTCCTTTCAAGCGCTTCACGCACGCGCTCATCCTTCTGCCGACGATTTCGCCGCCGTTCGCGATTGCGATCGCGACGATTTTGCTGTTCGGGCGCAACGGGCTGGTCACGCGCAAACTGCTCGATATTGATTTCAGTCCGTACGGCATGCACGGACTCGTCTTCGTCCAGATCATTACATTTTTTTCGGTCGCCTATCTGATTCTGCGCGCGCTGCTCGAACGGATCGAGCCGTCAATGGAAGAAGCCGCGCTCAGTTTGGGGGCGAGCAAATGGCACATCTTCCGGACGATCACGTTGCCCCTGCTCACGCCCGGCATCGCGGCATCCTTCCTGTTGATGTTCGTCGAAGCGCTCGCGGATTTGGCGAACCCGCTCTTTATCGCCGGGAACACGACCGTCCTGTCCGCGCAGATTTGGATCGCGGTCAACGGCGAGTTCGATCAGCACAAAGGCGCGGCATTGTCGCTCGTTTTGCTTTTGCCGACGCTGACCGTATTTCTGATTCAACATTACATCGTCTCACGCCGCTCGTACATTTCGGTCACCGGCAAACCGACCGGCGGCAGTCAAACGACGTTTGTCAAAGAGCCGCTCATCCGCGCGATTTTTATTTTGCTCTCCGCGCTCGTGCTCTTGCTCGTCCTCGCGCTCTATCTCGCGATTTTCGCCGGGTCGATTACGCAAGTATGGGGCATTGATTACACGCCCGACCTCACGCATTACGCGAGCGTTTTCAGCCGCGGCTTCAAAGCGATCATTGACACCATGTTCCTCTCGGCGGTCGCGACGCCGATCGCCGGACTGACCGGCATGGTGATCGCGTTTCTCGTCGTGCGGAAAAAATTTTCCGGCAAAGAATCCCTCGACTTTATTTCCACGCTCGGCGGCGCGGTGCCCGGCACGATTCTCGGCGTCGGCTATATCATCGCGTTCATTCAAGCGCCGACGCTCGTCGTCGCGATTATTTTCGGCGTCCTCGCATGGTTTCTCGTCAGCGCGGCGACGCGCGTCGCGTGGCAGCGGCTCGCGATTTTTCTCGCCGGCACTGTTGCATCGCTCGCGCTGGTGTGGCTGACGTGGACGGAAGAAATCCGAAAAACATTTCCGATCAACTTTGGCAATTTGCCGCTCGTTGAATATGCCGATTGGGTGCGTGCGCTCGCGCTCGTTCTCGCCGCGCTGGCAGTCGTAAGCTTGATCGTTCTGCCCCAAGGGTCGCGGCGGCGTTCGTTTTTGATCTTGCTCGCGATGACGATTTATCTCGTCCTGATGCAAATCGTGCCGGAGATGACGCAAAACATCAGCGTCTGGGGCAGATTGCAAGGCGGCGATTTTTGGTCCCGCTTTGGCGCGAGTTTGGCGCAATGGATCAACTTATTCTTTCAACTGCCGCTGGCGATTTTGGGCTTTACGTACGCGGCAATCGCGGCGGGAATTTCCACGCGGTGGACGGCGCGCAACAATTTGCTTGGCGCGCTCGTCGCATTTATTTTGCTGGCAGTTGCCGGCGCGCTGACGCTGTACGGCAAAAAGAACATCGGCGAAACACTCGCGCTCGTCGGCTCGCCGTACGTCGTGCTGGCGGCGTATGCGGTGCGTTCCTTGCCGGCATCGGTGCGCGCCGGCATCGCGGCATTGCAACAAATCGATCCGGCGATTGAAGAAGCGTCCACGTCGCTCGGCGGCGACGCGCAATATACGTTCCGCCGCGTCACCATTCCGCTGATCTTGCCGGCATTTGTCGCCGGTTTGATTTTCAGTTTCGCGCGGCATATGACGTCGCTCTCCGCGATTATTTTTCTCACGACCGCGAAATGGCCCATCCTCACCGCGCTGATCTTGAGCGAGGTCGAGCAAGGCGGCTTGAGCATCGCCGCGGCGTACTCGATGGTGCTGATTGTAATCGTGCTCGGCGCGATCGGTTTGGTGTACGCGTGGGCAGGGCGCGCGTTCAAGAGCGCGGGCGGAGTGGAGAGTATGCTGGGGGCGGGGTGAGCCAGTGAGCATTAATCAGTTTTCAGTAATTAGTTTTCAGTAATTAGTTTTCAGTAATCGGTGAACGGTCAACAGTAATCTGCAATTGGAGATTCGAAATGGCGAAAAGCAAGAAACTCCGCGAAAGAAAAGCAACGTATCTTGCCCGCGCGCCCCTACCGACAAGGCATCCCTACATCGTGCGAGTGAAAGGCGTTTGCGGCGGGCGTCCGATTATCAAAGGAACGCGCATTTCGGTGCGCGATATCGCGGAACTGTACAAGCGCGGCGAAACGGGAGACGAAATATGGCAGGCCTATCGCCGTCTGAAACCTGCCGCCGTCTATGACGCGATCAGTTACTATCACGATCACCAGTCCGCTATTGAGCAGGAGATTCGCGAGAATCGAATCGAGTACGTGCTCGCACAAAATGTTGCCACAATGGACGCGCGTGGCCGTATCATTTTTGGGAAAAAGAAACACGCGTGAGAGACCCGGCACTTTATATCGCGTTGTACTGTGACGAAGACGTGATGGAAGACATTGCCGAGGCACTGCGGCAAAGAGGATACGACGCACTTGGCGCAGCTGAGGCAGGAATGCTTGAGCGTCCTGACAGCGAGCAACTTGAATATGCCGCCTCCGTTGGACGTGCAATTCTGACCTACAACTCCCATGACTATGCGCTTTTAGCAGGCAAGTGGTTTGAGGAAGGAAGGGTACACTCTGGCATCATCTTGTCCCAACAATTTTCAAAAAGAGAGTTCGGTGAATTGTTGCGGCAAACACTGCGCCTGTTGAACGTGTTAACGCGAGATGAAATGCGAAACCAGGTTTTCTATCTGCAGGCGTTCAGATAAACTTTGTAGCGTTTGTAACTTTTCGCTTTTTGCTTTTTGCTTTTCACTTTTCGCTTGTGACTTTTCACCTGGAGCCCTACATGTTCCTCACCCTCAATCATCTCACCAAAGAATTTCCCGCGCGCGGCGGATCGGGTAAAGTCGCCGCGGTCAACGATGTCTCGCTCACGATCAACAAAGGCGAGTTCGTCACGCTGCTCGGTCCGTCCGGCTGCGGCAAAACGACGACGCTGCGGCTCATCGCCGGCTTTGAATTTCCCACCTCCGGCAGCATTATCCTCGACGGAAAAAATATTGCGGACGAGCCGCCCAACAAACGCGACATGGCGATGGTGTTCCAGAGTTACGCGATCTTTCCGCACCTCAACGTCTCCGACAACATCGCGTACGGCTTGGAGATTCGCAAATTTTCAAAGGACGAAAAACGCGCCAAGATCGCGAAAGTGGTCGCGCTGACGAAGCTTACTGGATTAGAGAATCGCGCGCCGAACCAAATCTCCGGCGGGCAACAGCAACGCGTCGCGCTCGCGCGCGCGCTCGTCGTCGAGCCGAAGGTTTTGCTCTTCGACGAGCCGCTGTCGAATCTGGATGCGAAACTGCGCGAAGAGATGCGTTTTGAAATTCGCGATTTGCAAAAGCGGCTCGGCAT
>JACQGS010000227.1 GCA_016199405.1 Chloroflexota bacterium
AAGGGGCAGGCGTTCTCTAACGCCGCTTTTCAGGCGAAAACGCGCTAGAGAGCGCTTCCCCCTTTATGAAATTGGGATGGACTGAGTCCATAAAATTGGGCGGTGGGGAGCCGCCTTGCGATAGCCCGTCCTCAGATCGCCAATGACAAATCGCATCGCTTCATTTCTGCAAATTCGCGCGGGCGAAGCGCGCATGGTCGCGCTCGTCGCCGCGCTCTTCGCGCTCATCGAAATCGGGCGCGGGCTAGGCGGCAACGCGGCGGACGGATTATTTTTCGTCCGCTTTGGCGTCGAGAACTTGCCGTATATGTATCTCATTCTCGGCGTCATCACGTTTTTCGTGATGCTCGGCTATACCGTCGGGCTGGGTCGCGGCAACAAGCCGGCGTTTTTCGCGCGATTATTTTTCTTTCTCGCAATCGCGCTCCTCATCGAACGCGCGGCGATTCTCACCGGCTTCAACCTGCTCTATCCGATCCTCTGGCTCACCATCAACGCGATTAGCGTCGTGTTGGGCACGCTCGTCTGGAGCGTCGCGACCGAAACCTGCGACACGCGCCAAGCGAAAAGATTATTTTCGTTATTTACGAGTCTCGGCATTCTCGGCGGCGTCATCGGCAATTTGCTCACCGGCGCGCTCGCGCAACTGATCGGCACCGAAAATCTCATACTCCTCGACGCCGCGATTCTGTTCGCGTGCCTCGCGCTGACCCGTGACATCGCGCGGCAATTCTTCAAGCCCGCGCCGCGCGCGATTGCCGCGACTAGCTTCCTCGATGAAATTCGCGTCGGGTACGATTTTGTCCGCGCGTCGCCGCTGATGCAACTGATCGGCTTCGCCTCGATTCTATTTTCCGTCCTCTTCTTTTCGATTTCATTTCCGTTCAACAAAATCGTCAGCGCGACGTACCCGAATGAAGCCGATGTCGCCGGCTTTCTCGGAATTTTTTCCGCCGCAAACACGGCGGCGACGTTTCTCGTTTCGCTTTTCATCGCGAATCGTCTCTACACGCGCGTCGGCGTCGTCAACGCCGTCCTTCTGCTCCCGATCACCTATTTTGCCGGCTTTGTGCTTTTCGCTGTGAACTTTTCGCTTTCCAGTGCGATTGTCGCGCGCTTTGCGCAAATGATTGTGCTCGGTGGGATCGCTGGTTCCGCGTGGAGCACGTTCTTCAACGTTGTGCCGCCGGAAAAGCGCGGGCAGGTGCAAAGTTTCGATTCCGGCGTCACCGCGCAAATCGGCATCATCGCCTCCGGCATTTTGCTTTTGCTCGGCGACCGCATTCTTGATACCACCCAAGTTTTTATTTTGGGAATGGCGACCGCGCTGGTATGCGGCGTTCTCATTTTCAAAATGCGCGGCGCGTACGGCGCGGCGTTAGTCGACGCGTTGCGCGCCGGCTATCTCGATGTTTTTACCTCCGCGCAACGCGGCTTTCAGCATCTCGGCGCGGACCGCGGCGCGCTCCAAACCGCGCTCGCCAGTTTGAACGATCCGCGCGCAAATGTTCGCCGCGTCTCCGCCGAAATTCTAGGCAAACTGAGCCAACGCGATGCCATCAACGCGCTCATCCTCGCGCTGAACGATTCGGATCGCGATGTGCGGCGCGCCGCGCTCGACGCGCTCGTTCAACTCGACGCCCGCGACGCATCCGACGCGGTCTTTGCGCGCCTCAACGATACCGACGCGTCGGTGCGCGCCGCCGCAATTGACGCGCTCTCGCGACTCGATCCGGAATCCGCCCGTTGCGCCGTCGCGCTCGACGATCCCGACGCGCACGTGCGCGCGCACGCAGCCGTCGCGCTCCATCGCGCGGGTGAGCACGAACGCGCGCATCGCGCGATTAGTGACCTTTTGAAATCGGATGACGAAGCGTCGCGCATCGCCGGGCTTGAAGCGATTGCGGAGAGCGGCGTCGCGATTGAGTTTGCGCGCGTCGAGGAAATGGCGCGGGATTCCGCGCGCCACGTGTGCGTCGCCGCGCTGAACGCGCTGACTGCGTTCAAAACAAAATCGCCGCCAATGGTTTTGCTCGATGCGCTGAATGACCGCGAAGAAAGTGTACGGTTGGCGAGCGCGAAAGCCCTACAGGCATTCGATTCGCTCGCGGAAATTATCCGCGTCTTGAATGCCGGTTCCGAGCGCGCGCAAGAAGCCGCGCTCCTCGCGCTCGAAGGGCGTGCCAATGCCGCGCCCGCCGTCACTGATTGGGCGCTCGCGCAAATTCCGCGCGCGGCAGAATATCGCGCGTGGTCGTCCGCGCTCGCGGCGATGGATGGAAATAATTCCCGCGCGGGCAATTATTTACGCGATTTGCTGCATCAATCCGAATTGAAAACCGAGCAACGCATTCTGCGCGCGCTCGCGCTTGTCGGAAAGAAAGAGACGCTCGATTTGATCGCCAAAGGGTTGACGGTCAAGAATCAAGAGACACGCGCGCAAGCGATCGAAGCGCTCGACACGCTCGGCGACAAACGCATCGCGCGCGGTTTGATTCCGTTGCTTGAAGAAACCGGCGCTGCGCCAAAACAAGACGCGCGCGCGGTGCTGAACATACTGGCGATGCATTCCGATCCGTTCTGGCGTGCGCTCGCCGTGCACGCGATCGGCGAATTGTTGTCGCGGGATTTGCAGACGCTCGCCGAACGCGCGGGACAAGATGCCGCGTCGATTGTGCGCGAAGCCGCGTCGAAATGGACCGCCGTTACAGGAGGCGCAATGCCGGAGACGTTACGAACACTTGGAACCATCGATCGAATTTTATTTCTGCGCCAGGTGCCGATCTTTAACAACCTCGCGCCGGAAGATTTGAACCAAATTGCCGAAATCGCGGACGAGCGCGCGTTCACGCGCGGCGAATTTATTTTTCGCGAGGGCGATGTCGGCGACGAGTTGTTTGTGATTGTCGAGGGCGCGATGCGCGTCGAGCGCGACGGGCGAACCCTGCGGACATTGCAAGCCGGCGAACAGATTGGCGAACTGGCGATTTTGCGCGAACAGCCACGGTCGGCGAGTGTCGTCGCCGAAAGCGCGAACGTCCGCGCGCTCGTCATTCGCGGTGATGCGTTGAAAGCCATTTTGCGCGACCGCCCCGAAGTTGCGATGGGAATGTTGGCGAGTCTCGCGCAGCGATTGAGCACGGCGTGATCTTGTTTGTATCCGAAAACCGCGTAGCATAGCCGCTTGTCGGCGTCACCCACGACGGACTATGCTTGAAAAAAACGCACACAAGGTGCTATACTACAAATCGAAAAACACCGATGCCCTGGACCAAACCGTATCATCCGCCGAAAAATCAACGGCTTGACCCGGAACTGTACAAAATCGCGAATGATATTTACTTTCTGACCGTCCGTGCGTTTCTGGGCAAATCTACATTCACTCGCGACGAATTGAACCAGCGCATCCTTGGCGTTTTACGCGCGGAGCAAGAACGACAGAATTGTTCGATATTCACCTATTGCTTGATGCCAGACCACTTGCATTTTCTGATCAGCCCAAATCAAGACGGAATATCGGTTTTGACCTTCACCGACCAATTCAAAGGCAAGGCAACGAATGAAAGTTGGACAGTTGATTGGAAGGGCAAACTTTGGCAGCCGCGATATTTCGACCACATTGTGCGTACCGAAGAATCACTGTGGGCGATTTCAGAATACATTTTGGATAATCCGGTGCGCAAAGGATTGGTTGAAAATCGAGAGGATTGGAAATGGAGCGGATTGATGAATCCGTTGCCAGAGAGGTGATGGAGATGTAGCATAGCGCCTTGTGCGCGTGATTTTCATGACGCCCACAAGGGGCTATGCTACGCGATTGAATGTCACGCGATTGATGGCGAGGGGAGATGCACGATGAAATGTCCGAATTGTTCAATTGAAAATACGCACGACGCGAAATTCTGCGAGAATTGCGGTCAGCCCTTTGACCGCGCCTGTCCCCAATGCGGCAAAGCCAATTCGCCCGCCGCGAAATTTTGCAAAAACTGCGGCTATCATCTCGCCGCGGCGCCAGTCGGCGCGGGGAAACTGAGCGATTTACAACAAGCCGCGCCCCAACCGCTCCAAGCAAAAATCATCTCCGCGAAAAAACACGTCGAAGGCGAACGCCGCCTCGTGACGGTGCTCTTTACCGACATCGTCGGCTCGACCGCGCTCGCGGAAAAACTCGACCCGGAAGAATGGGGCGAAATTGTTTCCGGCGCGCATCAGCGCGTCAGCGAGGCGATCTATCGCTACGAGGGCACGATTGCGCAACTCCTCGGCGACGGCGTGCTCGCGTTTTTTGGCGCGCCAATCGCGCACGAAGACGATCCCGTCCGCGCGGTGAATGCCGCGCTCGATATTCAAGCCGCGATCAACGAATACCGAAATGAATTGAAGCAAAAGCAACGCGTCGACGATTTCAAAATGCGCGTCGGCTTGAATACCGGGCTGGTCGTCGTAGGAAATATCGGCAGCGATATGCACGTCGAATATCTCGCCGTCGGCGATACGGTCAATCTTGCCGCGCGCATGCAGAGCGCGGCAGATGCCGGCACGATTCTCATTTCCAAGAACACACAACGTCTTGCCCGCCACATATTTGATTTGGAATCGCGCGGCGAGTTGGAAGTCAAAGGCAAAGCCGAACGCGTGCCGGCGTATCGCGTCCTCGCGCGGAAAGCGATTCCCGAATCCGCGCGCGGGATCGAAGGATTATCGTCGCCACTCGTGGGCAGAGAAAAAGAATTGGCGACGCTGCAAACGCGGATCGAAGAATTGAAGCATGGGCGCGGGCAGATTATTGCGGTGATGGGCGAAGCCGGGCTGGGGAAGAGTCGGTTGGTCGCGGAAATGAGGAAATGGGCAGGCATAGAAGTTAGAAGTGAGAAGTTAGAAGTTGGAAGCGCCGAGACGCGTCCAACCCCTAACCTCCAACCTCCAATTTCCAATCTCCAATGGCTCGAAGGTCGCTCGCTCTCGTATCAAACCACCACGCCCTTCGCGCCGTTTGTGGATTTGTTCACGCGACATTTTGAGTTGCTCGACATCTCCGAGACCGATGCTTATGCGCGCGTCAAAACGCGCATTGCCGATACAGCGGTGGAGCGCGCTTCGGAAATCGCGCCATTCCTCGCGGCATTGCTCGGCATTCAAATTCCCGGCGACGATGCCGAGCGCGTGCGCTATCTTGAGCCGCCGCAATTGCGCGGCAAAATTTTTCAAGCGGCCGTGCAATACTTTGAACTTTTGGCGGCGCGTCAGCCGCTCGTCTTGATGCTCGACGATTTGCATTGGGCGGATTCCGCCTCGCTCGATTTGCTCGAAGCGATGCTCGCGGTGACGGAGCGCGCGCCAATATTGCTACTCGCGGTTTTTCGCCCGCACCGCCAAGAACCCGCGTGGCGTTTCCACGAAACGGCAACGCGCGATTTCGCGCAGCATTACACGCCGATTCAACTCGAGCCACTCGACGAAAAAAATTCGCGGCAACTCGTCGCGAATTTGCTTGAGATCGAAGACTTGCCGGAAAAAGTGCGCGCGCTGATTCTCCGCAAAGCCGAAGGCAATCCGTTTTTCGTCGAAGAAGTGATCCGCTCGCTGTTGGACGCCCAACTCGTGATCCGCGTCGACCAGCATTGGCGCGCGACGCGCGAGATCGAAAATATCGCGGTGCCGGATACGCTCGCCGGGGTGATCACGGCGCGGCTCGATCGCCTCGATGACGTCTCGAAACGGATCGCGCAAACAGCGGCAGTGATTGGGCGCGAGTTTCAATTTCAGGTGCTGAGCGAAATCGCGGACGCGCGGCAAGGGTTGGACAATTCGTTATTGGATTTGCAGAAACGCGAGTTGGTGCACGAGAAAGCGCGCCTGCCGGAATTGCTCTATCTGTTCAAGCACGCGCTGACGCAAGAGACAGCGTATCAATCGATCTTGCTGAGCCGCCGCCGCGAATTGCACAAGCGCGTCGCGGAATGTTTGGAACGCAACGAGAAAGAACGCGTCAACGACATCGCGCGGCATTTCTTGGAAGCGCAAGAGTACGCGCGCGCCTTGCCGTATCTCGTCGAAGCCGGCGAGCGCGCCGCGCGCGCGTATTCGAATCCCGAAGCGATTGGATATTTCACCCGCGCGCTCGAGATTCTCAAAGAGTACGAACACGTGCCGCTCGCGCGTCGCGTGTATGAGGGACTCGGCGGCACGCTGATGCTCACGATGAACGTGCCGCGCGCGTTGGAACATTTCAACGCGATGATCGAATATGGCAAAGCCCATGCGCAGATGGGCATGCAAGTGTCGGCACACAACAAACTCGGCATGATTTTCGGTCAGTTTATGGGACAACTCGAGCCCGCCGAAACGCATTTGCGCGCGGCAGAACAACTCGGGCGCGATTGTCAGGACGGCGCGGGCTTGTCCGAATTGTTTACCATTCGGTGCGGCATCAGCACGATGCAAGCCGATTTTTCGCAAGCGACGCATTATTTAGGCGAGTCGGTAAATTTTGGGCGGCAATCGAAAATGGAAGAGCCGGTCGCCTTTGGTCTGGCGCATACCGCGAACACGTACACGTATATGTGCCGCTTTGACGATGCATACGAAAAAGCGACCGAAGCGCTCGAGATCGCGGAACGTATCGGCAATCAACGGTTCATCGCCGAAATGTACACGTTTGTCCTGCCCTATTATTACGCGCATCTTGGCGATCTGCCGCGCGCGCGCGACGACGCGGAAAAGGGAATTCTCATTGCCCAAAGAATTGGCGACGCCATGGATCAAGCGATTGGATTATTCTTGCAGGGGATGATCGCCTCTTGGCGCGGCGAATATGAAAACGCGCTCGCTCTACATCAGCAAGCCTTGGCGGCTTCAATGACATCCGCGTTCCCAGTGCATTCCCTCCCGCTCGCAGAACTGGGCGCGATTTATCAAACGTTGAGCGCGGGCTTTGCAAACAAGGTCGCGGAATTCCATCAGCAAGCATTGGCGATGTTAGAAAATCCAATTATTGCCGCCAGCGGCGCGCCCGCGCGCGCGGCGATCGGGTTTTGTTTGTTAGCGGATGGAAAGATCGAGGATGCGGCGGCACAATTTGAAAAGGGCTTGAACTATCCCAGCTTTTTGGGCTTGCTCGCCAAGCCGCGTTTGCTCGCCGGCAGTGCGCTCGTCGCGCTCGCGCACAAGCAGTTGGATGACGCCGCGAAATTGATCGGCGACGCACGCACGTTTGCAGAAGATCACGCGATGAAATTCGATTACCCCTTCGTCTCACTTGCGGACGCGCAAATACGCGCGGCGCGCGGCGATGTGACCGGCGCGTTGAGCGAGTACGCGCGCGCTGAATCGCTGGCGCTCGAAATGCAAATGCGTCCGACGATTTGGCAAGCGCGTGCCGGCGCCGCCAGCGTTTTGGAAAAAAGCGGCAAAGCCAAAGAAGCGGAAGCGCAACGCATTGCCGCGCGCGCGATGGCGGAAGAAATCGCAGAACTGTTTGAGAACGAAGAGATGCGGAAGGCGTTTGGAGAGAGCGCCACGCGGAAACTAACGAAGGGTGGTGTTGAACTGTGAAATGTCCCAATTGTTCCTTTGAAAACGCGGCGGACGCAAAATTTTGCGAGAACTGCGGTCAGCCGTTTGAAAAAATTTGTCCCCAGTGCGGCACGTCTAATTCGCCGACCGCTAAATTTTGCAAGAAGGATGGCTTCAATTTGCAAACGGCGAGAATTGAATCGCGCGCCGCGCAAGTGACCAAAACGCAAGACCTCGATGCCTTGCGTAAGACCGCACCCCAAAACGTCGCAACGAAAATTCTGGCTGAGCGCGAGCGGATGGAGGGCGAACGCAAACTCGTCACCGCGCTTTTCGCCGACATCGTCGGCTCGACCACCCTCGCGGAACAAATGGACCCTGAAGATTGGCGCGACATCGTGACGGGCGCGCATCGGCGCGTCAGTGAAGCGGTGTATAGATATGAAGGCACGATCGCGCAACTCTTGGGCGACGGCGTGCTGGCATTTTTCGGCGCGCCGATTGCGCACGAAGATGACGCGGAACGCGCGATGCGCGCGTCGTTATTGATTTTGGCGGCGATTCACGAGTACGCGCAGGAATTAAAACAGAAAAAACGCGTGCCCGATTTTCAAATGCGGATTGGTTTGAATACGGGGCTGGTCGTCGTCGGCAACATCGGCAGTGATTTGCATATGGAGTATCTCGCCGTCGGCGATACGGTCAACCTTGCCGCGCGCGTGCAAAGCGCGGCAGACGCCAATTCGATTTTGGTCGCGGGCAGTACGCATCGGCTCGCGCTGAATTTGTTCGAGTACGAAGACAAAGGCAAGATCACCGTCAAAGGCAAGACCGAACCGATTCAAGTGTATCGCGTCATCAGCGAAAAGAAAGGCGCCGTGCGCACGCGCGGCATTGCCGGTCTCGCGTCGCCGATGGTCGGGCGCGAACGCGAATTTTCGCAACTCGCGCAGATTACCGACGCGCTGCATCAATCGCGCGGCGGCGTCGCCACGATTATCGGCGAAGCCGGCTTGGGCAAGTCGCGGCTCGTCGCCGAATGGCGCAAAGCCTCTCTCGCGCAATTCGGCGAAGGCGGCTTGCGTTGGATCGAAGGACGCTGTTTATCATACGGCGCATCGATGGCGCATCATCTTAGCACCGATATTTTGCGCGCGATCATCGGCGCGCCGCCCGGCTCGACTGAAGAAGAAACACACGCCGCGTTACGAAAAGTTTGTGAAGATTTGTTTGGCGCGGAGATCAAGGATGTTTATCCATTTCTCGGGCACTTGCTGGGCATTCAACTCGAAGCAGAAATGGACGCGCGTGTAAAATATCTCGATGGTCCGGCGCTGCAACAAAAATATATCGCCGCCTACAAGAAACTTTTGCTGACGCTCGCGCAAAAAATGCCGACCGTGCTAGTCTGTGAGGACGTGCACTGGGCGGACCCCTCGTCCATCGAAATGGGTCTGCAGGTCTTGGCGATTGTCGCCGAAGCGCCACTCGTCGTCGTGTTCGTGACGCGCGCGGATAAAGACAGCCCGGGCTGGAAACTGATCGCGCAATCGCACGAAATTGCCGGAGTCGGCGCGATGGATTTGCATCTCGCGCCGCTCTCGGAAAACGACAGCAAGCAACTCGTCAGCAATTTGCTCGAGGTGGAAGCGCTGCCAGAAAATTTGCGCAACCTGATTCTCGCCAAAGCCGAAGGCAATCCGTTTTTTGTGGAAGAAGTGATTCGGATGCTGATTGATCGCGGCGGCATCGCGTTGCAAAATGGCAAGTGGACTATGACGCGCGAAATATCGAGCATTGAAATTCCGGACACGTTGCAAGGCGTGCTCGCCGCGCGCATTGACCGTCTGCCCGAAGATGCGAAACGCATTTTGCAAATCGCCTCCGTGATTGGCAGAAAATTCCAGGTCAAGATTTTGGAAAAAGTTTTGGAGCAACAAGGATTGTAAGTTCAACATACACGCTCGCGTTCGTCTGGAGGGAGGTGAGGAGATAAACACATACCGAAAGTAGATTGTCGCCCAATACGGACGGTAAGCAAAACAGATCCTTGAAGGAGGATTCTCATGATTCGCATCGAAACGAGCGTTGAGATTAGCAAACCCGTGAGCCAAGTGTTCGCGTTCATTGCCGACCTGAAGAACTCAGGCAAATGGTCAACGATGGCGACCACCCGCATCTCCGATGGACCGGTCGGAGTTGGGACAACTTTTTCATCGGTCGCGCGTTCGGAAGGCAAGGATAGAAAGTCGGAATGGCAAGTCACCACGTTTGAGCGCGATAAAAAACTTGCCTTTGTCGGTTCGGGTGAAGGTATGGCGTACACCGCCGATATGAATTTTGAATCCACCGGCGGCGGAACACGTGTGAATTACAAATTTACGCTTCAATTATCGGGTTTCATAAAACTCCTTGAACCTCTTCTCGCCGGTCAAGTGCGAAAAGAAGAAGAAGGCGAGTTGAAAAAATTAAAGCAATTGCTCGAAGCGTAACCGATGAATCTCGCGACGACCCTCGACCAACTCGAGAACGAACAACTCATCCGCACGCTCGATGATGCGTACCTGTTCAAGCACGCGCTGACGCAGGAGACGGCGTACCAGTCGCTCCTGCGTCAAACTCGGCGCGAAGTTCATCGCCTCGTCGCGCAAGCGTACGAAACGCTCTTTGCCGATCAATTGGACGACTACGCCGCGATTCTCGCGCGGCATTATGCAGAAACCGACGAGGTGGCTAAAACCATCGAGTACGAAACGCGCGCGGGCGACGCTGCCGCGCGCGTGCACGCTCCATTGGTCGCACTCGAACATTATACGCGCGCGTTGGAATTGGTCACGCGGAACGGGGCAACCGCGCGGGTTGCCCCTACGGATGTATTTCTCAAAAAGGGACGGATGCTTGAACTCGCGGGGAGATTCGACGACGCGCTCGCGAATTACGCGGCGATGGAAACACGCGGGCGAGATCACGGTGAGCGCGGAATGGAATTGAACGCACTGATCACGAGTGCGATCATTCGCTCGAACACGTCAACTGTGCGCGACGAAAAGCAAGCCGATGAATTATCAAAGCGCGCGCTCGCGTTGGCGCGGGAGCTGGGCGACCCAGCCGCGGAGGCGAAAATTTTGTGGACGTTGTCGCTGAACAATTCCTTTGCGGGACATCCACGCGAATCGGTCGAGTACGGCGAACAGTCTATCGGAATTGCGCGTGCGCTGAATTTACGCGAGCAATTGGCATATTCGTTGAACGATGTTTCATTCGGTTACCTCTATCTCGGCGAAATCGAAAAGACGCGTGCGGTTTTGGATGAAGCGCGCGGGTTGTGGCGCGAACTCGACAATCCAACCATGCTGTCGGACAACTTGATTCGCGCGAGTGTCGTGCATTATGGCTTGGGCGAATTCCAACCGCTTTACGAATTATCCGAACAATCCGCCGCGATCAGCGAAAAGATCGGCAACACATGGGGACAGGCAGAAGCGGTTCAACAATTGGGATATATTCATTTTGAGTACGGCGAATTTGAAAAAGCGATTCACTTTTACAATCATGCGCTCGAATCGTGCCAACAGTCGGGACATTCGGGAATGCTAATTACCACGCATCTCAATCTCGCGTGGCTCTATGAAACCCTCGGCGCGCTGGAACGCGCGCAAGAACTGGCGCATTTAGCACTGGAGGAAACGCGCGCGCATAATCCATCTTGGGAAGCCTGGGCGCAATCCTTTCTCGTGCGCGTCGAATTAGGGTTAGGCAATGTAGATGGGGCAGACGCGCGAATGCAAAAAGCGTACGCACAGGTCTCGCGCGAAGATTTTCTGACCTTCGTCCACGTCAGTGTCACGTATAGCGAGGTCGCGCTCGCGCAACGTGATTACGAACGCGCCCACAGCATCACACGAGAAGCAATGAATGTGCTTGAGCGCGCGCACTTGCGGCTATTTCTCGCCGACGCGCTCTTTATTCAGGCGCGCGCATGGCTCGCGCAAAATAATTTTGAATCCGCGCGGAAAGCTTTAGAAACAGCGCGTGGAATCGCGGAACAGCAAAACTCGCGGCGCATGCTGTGGAAAATTCTTGCCGCGCGCGCGGAATGCGAATCGAATGAGGTGAGGGCGCGCACGTGGCGCGGGAAATCGCGCGTAGTCGTGGAGTATATTGCGGCGCATTCTCCGCCGGAATTACGCGCGCGTTTTCTGAACCAGACTGAGATCGTAAGAGTGATGACGCAAACATGAATCTCTCGACGACGCTCACCCAACTCGAAACCGAACAACTCTTGCGCCGCCTGAGCGAACCCGATCTGGCGTATCTCTTCAAGCACACGCTGACGCAAGAGACCGCGTATCAATCGCTCTTGCGCGAAAACCGGCGCGAGATGCATCGCCGCGTCGCGCAGGCGTACGAGCAAATTTTTTCGGACGCGCTCGACGATCACGCCGCGATCCTCGCGACGCATTACGAAAACGCCGGCGACGATGCGAAAACGCTCGAGTATTCCATCCGCGCCGGCGATGCTGCCGCGCGCAAATACGCGAACGCCGAAGCGATTTTGCACTACGCGCGCGCGGTGGAGATTGCAAAAAGTGCGACGCACTTGGCAAGTGCGTCGCACCTGTCGGACCTTTTTCTCAAACTCGGACGCGTCTATGAAATTGCCTCGCGTTATACGGACGCGCTCCGCCTCTACGACGACATGATCGCCCTCGCGCAGACGCGCGCGGATCGCGCGTTGGAACTCGCCGCGCTCGTCGCCCGGGGTACGCTCCATTCGGCGCCGACCCCGCTCTTTGATCCGGAGAAAGGCACGACCATGGCAATGCATGCGCTTGAGCTGGCGCGCGAACTGACCGACCAACCCGCCGAAGCAAAAATTTTGTGGAATCTGTCGTTGCTGAATGGCATGCAGGGGCATCGGAACGAAGCCGTCACGTACGGTGAGCAATCGCTGGCGATCGCGCGCGCGAATAATTTGCGCGAGCAAACCGCGTTCACGCTCACGGACATTTATCGCGCGTATGTCTCGGATGGTCAGGTTCGCCGCGGCTTAGCGGCATTGGAAGAAGCCCGCGCCTTGTGGCGCGAATTGGACAACCAGCCGATGTTGGTGGATACGCTTTCTTCAACGACGATGTTGTATTACTTTACGGGCAATTATGCGGAATCCGTCGACTTTCATCATCAGGCGCTGGAATTGGCTGAGCGAATTGACAATCTCTGGAATCAATCGTTCTGTCGTCACAGCGTTGGAAATATTTTTTTCGAGCGCGGCGACCCGACGTACGCGATTGAAACGATGGAAAAGTCAATCCACTTTGGCATCAAAGCCGGCTTTATCGTTCCTGAAATCTGGACTCAAGCGGACTTGGGCTGGGTCTGGGCATCGTTGGGTCAATATGATCGCGCCTTGAAATCCGCCCAAGCCGCCCACGCCCAAGCCGAGGCGCATTTTCAACGGTGGCGACCTAATACGCTGGCAATCTTGTCGCGGATTCACACCGCGCGCGGTGATCCCGCGGCGGCGGAAGATTATTTGCAACAAGCCCGCCACCTACTGGCTGCGGGCGAGTTTATTTGGGCGGGTGAATTTCATTTGGGCATCGCGGAAGCGGAGTTTGAAATGACGCGCGGCGATTTTGCGCGCGCGGCGCAGATGGCTGAGCAATTGATCGCGCGGGAGCAAGCGATGGAGTTTGCATTTAGCATACACGCGGCGCAATGCGTGCGCGGGCAAGCGCTGCTCGCGCTCAATCGTTTGGACGAAGCCGGCGCGGCATTGGCGGAGGCGCAACGGGTTGCCGACACGCGCGGTTCGAAATGGATATTGTGGCACGTCTTCGCCGCGCAGAGCGAATTGCAGACGCGACTCGGCAATCGCGATGCGGCGGCGGAATTGCGCGCGCAGGCGCGCGAAATTATCACTCGCATCGCGGAGAAAACGCCGGCGGACGCGCGCGCATCGTTCTTGAATTTGCCGAAGGTGCGTGCGGTGACGGAGTGAAAGAACCGATGCCTGCCCTGAAAACCAAACCGATCAAAAAACGCACGCCCGCGCGAAAAAAGAACATTTCCGCGACGCTCGGCGCGATTGAATTGATCGGGCTGATTCAACAATCCGATCCCGCGCCGGATTTGGCGTATCGTTTCAAGCACACGCTGACCCAAGAGACGGCGTACTATTCGCTCTTGCGCGAAAATCGCCGCGACATTCATCGAGCGATTGCTGAATGCTACGAGAAAATCGGCGCCGAGAATTTGGACGAGTACGCCGCACTGCTTGCGCAACATTACGCCGAAGCCGGCGATAACGCGAAAACCATCGAATACTCCATTCGCGCCGGCGATGCCGCGGCGCGCGTATACGCGTTGCCCGAAGCCGTGCTGCATTACGCGCGCGGTCTCACCGCGGCAAAACAAATTGACGCGCGCGCGGAACTTGAGACATTGTACCAAAAGTTGGGACGCGCGTTGGAACTCGCCGGACGATACGATGAAGCCGCGCAGGCGTATGAAGAAATGGAAAAGTTCGCGCAAGAAAAAAGTGACCGCGTGCTCGAACTGGCGGCACTCACGTTTCAATCTACCATTCTGTGCACGCCGACGGCAAAATATGATGAGACGAAGGGCGCACGTGTTTGTGAACGCGCGCTCACGCTCGCGCGCGAGCTTGAAGATAAAAAATCTGAAGCGCGGGGTTTGTGGAATCTAATGCTGTTGCATGGCGTCGCGGGCCGCTCACTGGAAGCAATTACATTCGGCCAACAATCGCTCGCACTTGCGCGTGAGTTGGGATTGAAAGAACAGATCGCGTACACATTGAATGATCTAGGCGGATTTGGCTACGGCGGAAGTGGCGACCTGCCGCGCGCGATTGCGATGCAAGATGAAGCGCGCGCGTTGTGGCGCGAGCTCGATAATCCGGCGATGCTCGCGGACAATTTGTCGGGCACCGCGCAAAATTTGTATATGCTCGGTGAAGGCGCGCGCGGGTTAGCGTACGCCCGCGAAGCCTTTGAAATTAGTTCGCGCATTGAAAATTTGTGGGGCAAATCGTTCAGTCGAATTACCGAAGGGTTTATCTTGAGCGATCAGCATTGGGGTTTGAGTTTGCAGATGTTGGAGCAAGCGATTCAATTAGCTGAGCACAGTGGATTTCCCGGCGCGCAATCGATGGGGCGCTATGCCCTTGCACTATTGCTCGCGCAGGTGAATGACTTCCCTCGAGCGTGCGAAATCGCATTAGAGGGCGACGCGTTGACGCAAGCGAAAATGCCGCAGTGGCGCGCGTGGTCGCTGGGCGGGCTGGCGCGCATTCACACGCACATGAAAATGTGGGACGCGGCAGAAGCGTATCTGGCGGAGGCACTCAAATATTTTGATCCGAGCAAATCCACACTTTTTTCCGTTATTGACATTCCCATGGCACAAGGTGAGATTGCGCACGGGCGCGGCGATTTTCCACGCGCGATCATCGCGTTTGAAAAAGCCATCGAAACTTTGACGCAATTGGATTATCGCGTCTTTATTCCCGAAGCGCTCTATCACAAAGCCCGCGTATTGCGAGCGCAAGGCGATGAAACCCACGCGTACGCGACGCTGACGGAGGCACGTAACCGCGCCGTCGCATCAAATTCGCATCGCGCTTTGTGGCAGATTCTCGCCGCGCTCGGCGAAAAAGAAGCCGCGCGCGCGATTTTGTCTCCGCTCATCGCGGATTTGCCGGACGATTTGCGCGCGTCGTTCTTTCAGCGCGAAGATGCGCGCGCCTTGATGGCAGAATGATCGCGAAAAATTACTCCGCGATTCTCAATCAACTCGAGACGCACGACCTGCTCCGCTGTCTCAACGAACCGGAGTTGACGTACCTCTTCAAGCACGCGCTCACGCAAGACGCCGCTTATCATTCGCTCTTGAAAGCAAAACGCGCGGAACTGCACGCGCAGGTCGCGGGCGCAATCGAAGCAGAGGCGCGCGAGGACGACGCGGCAGTCCTCGCGCTCCACTATGCGCGCGCGGGCGACGATGCCAAAGCGTTCGAGTATGCCGCGCGTGCCGGCGACGCGGCGCGCCGAACATTTTCGCACGACGAGGCGCTCGCGTTTTACGCGCAGGCGTTGGAGATCGCCACGCGTTTGAATCATCCGCCCGTCCGCGCGATTTACGCGAATCGCGGGAACGTGCTCGAAGTGATGGGGCAACATGCCCGGGCGATCGAAAATTATCGCGCGATGATGGAGGAGGCGCGCCGAATTGGCGATGAAACGATGGAAGCCGACGCACTGAGCCATTTGCTCACGGTGCAGGGAACAATCGGCGACGTGCCTAACGCGGACGCGCAACTCGAACGGGCGCGGCAACTCGCGCATCAATTGAACAACCCTGAGTTGATCGCGCGGGCGACGTGGAACGTAGGGCTCGCGGTGCGTTTTTCCGTACCCGCCCGCGCGATCGAATATCATCAACAAGCCCTACAACTTGCGCGCGCGGCAAATTTGCAGGAACTCGCCGGTTTTTGCTTGCTCGATCTCGCGAACGAAATGCAAATGGCGGGCGATTGGCGCGGCGCGTATCGGCACGGCGGCGAGGCATTGGAAATATTTCAAGCACTCCATAACCCGCCGATGCTCGCCAACGCGTTCGGCTCACGCGCGATTATTTTGTACGGACGCGGCGAAGCGCGCGCGGCGCGCACCGCAGCGGAAGAGGGTGCGCGCATCAGCGCGGAAATCGAAAATCCCTGGGGCATCGGCTACAACGAATGGACGCTGATCGGAATCGAAATCGACGCGGCGGAATTTGCGCGCGCATTCGAGCGGGCGGAGCGGGCGGAGAAATCGACCCACGCGTTAGGGGTGCCGCTCTTTGCTGGGCTGACCGATTTGTGGATGGCGCGCCTTTACCTGGAACTGAATCAGCCGGAACGCGCGGCGGAGATTGCGGAACGCGGCGGACGCGCGCTCAAGCAAATGCATGCGCCGATCTGGGACACGTTAGCGGCGGGAACTTTAGCGCGCGCGCTGATTCGCCAACAAAAACTAGGCGACGCGCATAAACTGCTTGACCCGCTCGCGACCAATTTGCAAAACGCCGACGCGAATCTGTGGGGCTATTCGGTTTCCGCGCCCGCGATCATCGAACTGGCGCTCGCCGAAAATCGAATCCTCGTCGCGCAAAAATTTGCGGACGCGTTCCTCGCCCTCTTTGAACGCGAAGAGACGTGGGGCTACGCCGCCGAGTTGTATTATTTGCGCGGACTCGCGCTGCGCGCGCGCGGCGATTTGGAAAACGCCGAACGCGATTTGAATCGGGCGCACGCTATTGCAACCCGCGCGGAGAAATCAATTTTATTGTGGCGCGTGGACGCGGCGCGCGCGGAAATTTTCGCGGCGCGCGGCGATAATGCGCAGGCGGCGCGCACGCGGCAGAACACGGCGGAAATCGTACGCGGGATCGCGGCAAAAATCACGGACGCGGAATGGTGCGAGACGTTTTTGGCGCAGGAGGAAGTGAGAGAGGTGTTACGCGGTGACGAGTCCAGGTAATTCGTTCACGACGCGCGGATTGATCAAGCGTGAGTGAATCGGTGCCAGTTCGCCAATTTCAATATAAATGATGGGGCGATTCGACCGGACGTCGTTTTTGCGAGATTCCTCGGCACGCTGGACGTTGAATTGTGTGAATTGTTGGTCGGCGCGGTCAACGAAAACGAGCAATGCTTCGTCCGGAATGTTCTCCAAGAAATCGGGGTGCTCGATAATAAAGCGATTGAATTCGGTTAGCAACTCATCGTACTTGATGGAAAATAACTCGTTCATTTCTTTAGCTCCTGCTCATACCCTTCGCGATAGGCACGCTAATTGCGCTTGATATCTTCTTGTCCCAAGGTTAGGACTTTGGCATTCGAGCGATTCGAAAAATCGTCTTTCTCCTCGGACCCATCCGAGTGCATCAAATCGCGATGCGGAAACCCGTGCGCCGTATCATAGCCGACAATCGCGCGCCACTCGTTACCGATCAACGCTTCGTCTTGAACACGAAAGAGAACTACTTTGCCGCTTTCGGTTTCACAAGAAAGGCGATAGCGATCCATGAGGTCGTTGCCGAGAAGAACGACGAAACTTTTTTCGCCCATTGTCCGCGACCAACTCCGAAATGATATATATCACCCGCGCCCAAAAACGCAAAGCGCGGCAACGACAAGAGTTGATTCTCCGACCGTAACATGATAGGATAGCAACAAGATGCCCAAACCCGTAATCATCACCGTCGACGACGACCGCGCCGTCCTCAACGCGGTCGAACGCGATTTGCGCCAAAAGTACGGCAGAGATTATCGCATCCTCAAAGCGGAATCCGGCGCGGCGGCGCTCGACGCGCTCCAGCAATTGCAGCAGCGCAACGATCCGGTCGCGCTCTTCATCGCCGATCAACGCATGCCGGAAATGTCCGGCGTGCAATTCCTGCAACTCGCGCGCGCGATTTATCCGGACGCGCGCAAAATCCTGCTCACCGCCTACGCCGACACCGAAGCCGCGATCCAAGCGATCAATCAAGTCGGCCTCGATTATTATTTGCTCAAGCCGTGGGACCCGCCCGACGAACATCTCTATCCGATTCTCAACGATTTGCTCGACGAATGGAAGCAACACGTCCAACTGCCGTACGAAGGCATTCGCGTTGCCGGCACCTTGTTGTCGCTCAACTCGCACCGCGTCAAAGAATTTCTGACGCGGCATCAAGTGCCGTTCCAATTTCTCGATATTGACAAAGACGCGGCTGCGCGCGCGTTGGCGGAAACGACAAGCAACGGCGCGCTAAAGACGCCGGTCATTTATTTTCCCGACGGCATCGTGCTGGTCGATCCGCCAATTCAAATGCTCGCCGAAAAATGCGGCGTGCAGATGAAAGCGGCGTTGCCGTTTTACGATCTCGTCATCATTGGCGCGGGACCGGCAGGACTCGCCGCAGCCGTGTACGGCAGTTCGGACGGATTGCGCGTGTTGTTGATGGAGCGCGCGTCGCCGGGCGGGCAAGCCGGCAGTAGTCCAAAAATCGAAAACGTGATGGGTTTTCCGGCGGGCATCTCCGGCATGGATCTGACGCGCCGCGCGCTGACGCAAGCGAAGCGCTTCGGCACTGAAATTCTTTCGACGCAAGAAGCGGTTGGAATCGAAGTCGCGGATCCGTATCGGCTCGTCGTCCTCGCGGACGGATCGAAAATTTCATGCCACGCGATTCTGCTCGCGACCGGCTCGTCGTTTCAAACGCTCAAGATGCCGGGCGCGGCGGAATTGACCGGCGCGGGCGTGTACTATGGCGCGGCGCACACCGAAGCGCATTCGTATCGCGATCAGCCGGTCTGCGTCGTCGGCGGCGCGAATTCCGCCGGGCAAGGCGCGATGTTTCTCAGCCGCTATGCGAGCAAGGTCACGATGCTCGTCCGCAGTGAGCTGACGACCTCGCAATATCTCACCGACTTGCTCAAGCAAAATGAAAAAGTCGAAATCCGCGAACATACGGATCTGCTGGCGCTGCACGGCAAAGAAAAATTGGAAGCGTTGACGATTCGCGATACAAAGACGAACAAAGAAGAAACGCTCGATGCGTCCGCGCTATTTGTGTTCATCGGCGTCAAACCCGGCAGTGTGATCGCGAAAGATCTCGTGCGCTGCGACGAGAAAGGGTACGTCATCACCGGCGCGGAATTGATTGTTGACGGCAAGCGACCGACGGGCTGGAGCGCGAATCGCGATCCGATGGTATTGGAGACGAGCATGCCGGGAATTTTTGCGGCAGGCGACGTGCGCAAAGGCACAGTGCATCGCATCGCGTCGGCAGCGGGCGAAGGCGCGATCGCGGTGATGATGATACGGGAATATCTGAAGAGTGTGTGAAACGCGAAGGAAAGAAGAAAAATCTGCCCACGAAGGACACTAAGTAATTGTCCGAAAATAACTTGAAAACTTTTTACCGATCCGACATTCGTGGCCTAATCGTGTAATTGTACTTGGGAAGCGTGCGATGGCGTTGCAAATTGATCTGCGCCTTCTCGGCTTTCGTTGCTTTCAACCCTGTTGCATACTGGGTTGTATCCAATCGCGCGCGACACCGTAAGCC
>JACQGS010000218.1 GCA_016199405.1 Chloroflexota bacterium
ACAGATTAATGAGGGAGGCGTTCTCTAACGCCGATTTCGAGCATCCACCGCGCTAAAGAGCGCTCACCCATTCAGGAAGAAGTTATTCTTTTACAAACGCGTACCCTTTGAGTAGAACCTTGAGCAAAACCAAGCCGGTCAAATTCAGAACGAGCCCATTGCCTCCTGAAACGATTCAGTCGCTGACCGCGCCAGAAGACGCGCCGGAGGAATTGCGTCGCCGCTATGCCGATCTATCGACGCTGTATATGACCGGCGCGCGGCTTTCCTCGATTCTTCAGTGGGAACCGCTCCTGCTGGAAATTCTGGAAACGTCCATTCATCTGACGCAAGCCGACGGCGCGTCGTTGATCCTCGCGGACAATTATCGCGGCGATTTGTTTATTGCCGCGAGCCGGCATCTGCCCGCGCAGGTCGTGAAAGAAACGCGATTGCATTATAACGAAGGAATTGCCGGCTGGGTCGCGCATCATCGCGAGCCGTTACTGCTCGTCGGACCCGTTGACAGCAATCGTTTCCCCAAATTTTCTCCTCGACCGACCCTTAGCGGTTCTGCCATTTGCGTGCCGCTGATTCCGCCTGCGCTTTCGGGGG
This sequence comes from Chloroflexota bacterium, assembly GCA_016199405.1. Classification (GTDB taxonomy): domain Bacteria; phylum Chloroflexota; class Anaerolineae; order UBA4142; family UBA4142; genus JACQGS01. Next base: position 595 of record JACQGS010000218.1, read on the forward strand.
AGACACCGCCGCTGGTGGGTGTTCTCATCGTTTCGCGTAAAGTCAGCCAGCCCGCGTTGGCGCAAGACGATCTGCAATTGCTGTTCGCGCTGAGCGCGCAAGCCGCGGCGGCGCTGCAAAACGCGCGGCAGTACCAACAAATGGAACGCCGCGCGACCCAGTTAAAAAACCTCATTGAGATCAGCCGCGAGATGTCGACCAGTTTGAACATCGATGAGGTTTTGCGCGGGGTGATGGAAAAGGCGGTGAAACTTTTGCGCGCGCAATCCGGCTCGTTGCTCTTGATCGATGAACAAACCCAGGAATTAATTTTCAAAGTCGCCCTCGGTCCGGCGGGCGCGATCTTGAGCGATACGCGCCTCCCACCCGGCGTCGGCATTGCCGGCGCCGTCGCGCGCGACGGCAAGCCGCTCATCGTCAACGATGCCAAAGCCGATCCGCGGCATTACGGCGGCGTCGATGCGAGCACCGCGCTGACTACGCAAATGCTGTTATGCGTTCCGTTGATCAGCCGCGCGCGCGTGACGGGCGTTTTGGAAGTCATCAACAAACTCGACGGCGCGCCGTTTTTAGACGAAGACGCCGAAACGCTTGCCGCGTTCGCGCTCGAAGGCGCGATTGCGTTGGAGAACGCGCGGCTCTATTCCGATCTCAAGCGCGCCTTCACCGATACGGTGCGGGTGATCGCGAACGCCGTCGAAGCGCGCGATCCGTACACCGCTGGGCACACGAATCGCGTGACCCAACTCGCGTTGGAAACCGCGCGCGAGTTGGGTTGGACGACCGAGCAAATGGATGTTTTGGAAATCGGCGCGCTGTTGCACGACATCGGCAAAATCGGCGTCTCGGACGCAATTCTACGCAAACCCGGCAAATTAACCGACGACGAATATACCGAAATGAAAAGGCATCCGATCGTCGGCGCGAATATGCTGGAGGGCGTCGGACTTTTGCGCCCGATTCTCGCGTACGTGCTTTATCACCAAGAACGGTTTGACGGCACCGGGTATCCGTTTGGCTTGAAGGGCAAAGAGATTCCGATTGAGGGACGCTTGCTGCCGGTTGTGGACACGTTTGACGCGATTACGTCGGATCGTCCGTATCGGAAAGGTCGCACGCCGGCAGAGGCGGTGGCGGAGATCGTCAAGAATCGCGGGACGCAATTTGATCCGGTAGTTGTCGATGCATTCCTGCGCGCCTACCAGCACATTGATTTCCAATCGCTGTATCATTCGCCCGAACCCAGTAGTGCAGCCACTTGAAAGTGCGGCGTTCGACCCGGATTTTCGGGCGAATTTGAGCGCGAGTTCCAACCGGGCTTGGTATGCAACTTTTTCAAGTGGCTGCACTAGTCCGACGCCGGTAGACACTGCGCGCGAAAAACAGTATAATTCCTAACTGAGCGATGCCCAAAATTCTCATCGTTGACGATGATCCCGCGCAAACCGCGCGGTGGAAACAGACGCTTGAATCCGCCGGTTACATGGTTGCCAGCGCCCCCGACGCGATCCTGGGTCTGATCGCCATTACGCGCGATCCGCCGGATTTGATCCTCTCGGATATTTTGATGCCGCGGATGGACGGTTTTACGTTTATCCGCGAGGTCAAAAGCCGCCCCGATTTGCGGACCATTCCCTTTTTGTTTGTCACGTCCACTTTGGTCTCGGAAGATGACCACCAATTCGCGCAGATGCTCGGCGCCGAGGCGATTATCGCGCGCGCCGAGGCAGACGACGCGGCGCTGGGCATTATCCGCGAGGTCATCGAACGCCATCAGCGCGATGACTCCGCGGCGCGATCCGAGCCGTCGCGGATGCCCGAGCCGGAAGTGATCGAAATTGCGCGGAGGGAACCCGCGGGGCACACCGCCATGGCGTTTGGTGTGCCGGCGGAAGAAATAACTTCGACACAACCCGATCCAATAATTCGCGACGACGCGCCTCAGCGCGTGATCGATGGACTTCAGGCACAAGTTCAAGAATTGGAACGCGTGAATGCCGCGCTCGTGCAACGTGCGGCGCAACCACCATCGAATGCTCCAAGCGATCACGCATTGGATACTCTCCTCGCGCAAACTCAAACTCGACTTGAGCATCGTACGCGCTTGACGACCGCATTGAAAGAAATCGCGCAGATGCTGAACCAATCCGTGGAGATGGACGCCGTTTTGGACCGCATCGTCCAGCAGAGCGCGGAACTGACCGGCGCGCGGGATTGCGCGATTTTTGTTTTTCATTCTGGTTTCGCAACTTTCCGCGGCGCGTCCGCCTATCCGCGTTCGCGCGAGGAGATTCAACGCATCGCGTTCACCGCAGATGCCGCCGACTCGATCCGCGCGATGATGAGCGCGCCGGGCGCGCTGGCAATTTGCCCGGACTTGCCGTACCTCTCGACCAGTTTGCTGGCGCGTGAAATGAACGCGCAGGTGGCAGTGATCGCGCCCGTGATCGCGCAAGGAGAAATGTTGGGATTGCTTGTGTGCGCGGATACGCCCGCCGACCGCGAATTTAGCGATGATGAAATGGAAAGCGCGACGCAACTGGGCGCGCTCGCCGGGATTGCGTTGGGGCAAGCGCGCTTGCGAGAGCACGCGCGGCAACTGTTGCCGCCGGAAACGGATTCGGCGGAAGATAGAAACGCGATTGAAATATCGAAAAATACGGAAGCGCTCGTGCGTTATCGCGCGCAAATTGCTGCGCTCGCCCAAATCGCGCATCCGGTAGCGGAATCGCTTCAGCCGACGCAAGTCTTGCAGAACATCGTCCGCGCCGCCAAAGAATTGGTGCATGCCGAAGCGTGCAACTTGTTTCTCTTCAACGCCGAGACCAATACGTTTCACGGGGTCGCCTCGTCCGCGCTCGCGCCGGAATCCATTCAGCAATTGCATTTCACCGCCGAAAACAACGCGGCGATGCTGAACATGATGCGGAATCATGCGACACTGGCGTTAAACGGCGCGGAAAATGCGGCAAAAGATATTCCGATGCTGGAGGACGCGTTTCACGCGAAGGCCGCGCTCATCGTTCCCATTGTCGCGCGCGCGCAAACGCTGGGCGTGATGCTCTGTATCGATTCGCAAAGCCAACGCGTCTTCTCGTTCGAAGAAACGGAACTATTGACGATGTTCGCGGATCAAGCCGCGTTGTGGTTGGAAGCCGCGCATTGGTATTACGAAGCGAATCGTCAGCCGGCAATCGCTGAACCGGGGCGCCAACGCGCGTTCGAGCAGATCGATGCGACGACGCTCGCGCTGAACGAGCCGCTCGTTGCGGTTTTGGATCAGGTGCATCTCACCTTCGATCAATCGCCAAACGCCGAACTGCGCTTGCGACTCGAAGGAATCGAAGCAAATACGCGGCGCGTGGTGGAACTGATCGATCAGTTGCGTCGTATTACGCAAACGGGGTTGTATCTTGATGGATAATTTGGATCGCGTTTCGGCTGGATCGGATTTGTTGGTGGACGCCGGTCAGCCGTGGGATGACATCACGACGGTTTTGAAGCACGCGCAAGAAGCGCAAGCCGATCGCGATACCGCGCGCGCGTACACGTTTTACGTCCGCGCGACCGAGCTGGATGCCAATAATGCCGAGGCATGGGCGGGGCGCGGCGCGACGACGCCGGAATTAGACGATGAAGTCGTGAGTTGGGGCTATGCGCTCGCGCTCGCGCCGGAGAGTATTCAGGCGAAAATTCGGTTGGAGCAGGCGGTTAGCGATAAAATCGAGGATAGCCAATCCTCCGACGCGGCAAAATTATTTACTCTCGCGCGGGATTTGGGAGAAGCCGGGCAAAAAGAACACGCGTATCGTCTGGCTGTGCGCGCGACGGACTTGGACGATACGCGCGAAGAATATTGGATCTGGCGCGCGGGCTTGACGAGTGATCTCAAAGAAATGATCTCAGCGCTCAATCAAGCGTTGGCGCTGAATCCGCAGAACGCGCAAGCGCAAGCCGGTTTGGAATGGGCGTTCGCGCAACAAGCCCAAACCGCGCCGCTGGTGACGCCATCGGCGGCGGATGAGGCGATGCAATTCATCGCGGAAGGAAACGCGCAATTAAAACAGGGCGATAAAGAAATGGCGCACGAAATGTTCAAGCGCGCGACCGAATTGGATCAACGCAATCAGGACGCGTGGTTTGGACGCGGCATCAGCGTCGAAGCAACCGATATCGATGAAGCGTTGACGTGCATGGAGCAGACGCTCGCGATCAATCCGGGAAACGACCCAGCCAAAGAAAAGCGTTCGTGGCTGCGCGTGCGGAAATTGCGCGAGCATACCGCGGCGCCTCTCGCGCCAGCGCCGCCGCCGATGCGCGTGCCTGCGCGTGCGCAGCCCTCGCCAGCCATATCCCGCGCGCGACTTTACCTGTTGGTCGTCGCGGTCCTCGCGTTGATTTTGCTCTTTGTGGCGCTTTTTCGCCCGCTTTGAAATATTTTTTTTCGCCCAAGGGTCTCTAAAAAAATGAGTCACATTGTCACCCTGAGCGAGAGCGAAGGGTCTCAGTGCATCACAATTTCATAAAGGGGGGAAGCGCTCTCTAGCGC
>JACQGS010000229.1 GCA_016199405.1 Chloroflexota bacterium
AAATTACACGAAATGGCAGCGAATTTGTGAAATTCGTGTAATTCGTGGCAAAGATTCCCGTTCATTCTGGTAGAGCCGTCTTTCTTAAATCTGCAATCTGAAACACTTGCACCGCACTGCGTGCGTTGCAGTGCAGGTGTCTCAAATCAGATAACCGGCGGTTGGTTCAAGAGCGCCCAATACAATCCCACTTGCCGCACCGATTCGCTGAACTGTTGAAAGTCGACCGGCTTGACGATGTAACTATTCGCGCCCAGTTTGTAACCTTCGACGACATCGCGCTCTTCGTGCGACGAGGTCAAGATGACCACGGGAATCAGCCGCGTGCGCGCATCGGCTTTGATTTGCTTGAGCACTTCCAAGCCATCCACTTTGGGCAGTTTGATGTCGAGCAGAATCACCTTGGGAATGTGATTGACATCGCGATCCGTATACGCGCCGCGCGCAAAAAGAAAATCGAGCGCTTCCGCGCCGTCGCGGGCGACGTGGATCGGGTTGGTCAGATTGTTTTTCTTGAACGCGTGGAGCGTCAGTTCCACGTCGTTCGGATTGTCTTCGACGAGCAGGATTTCCACACGGTTTTCAGACATTGGATTTCCTCTTTCGTTTTCGTGATGATTTTTGGATACTCGCCATTCTGTTGCTGGAATGGTTGGAGCATGTTATAATCCCGCCGAGGTGAGACGATGACCACAAGATTTTCAGTTCACTTGCCCGACCGGATTTCAAAGAACATCCAAACGCGTGCCACTCAGACCGGTTCTTCAATGGAACGCGTTATCGTGGAGGCGCTCAAGCGCACCTTCTCTACACCGCCTGTTTCACCCAAGCAATCTAGCGAACAAGAGTACGCCCTTGGCGCCCTCATCGCCGCCGGAATGGTCCGCCCCACGAAGCCAACCCCGCGGCGAGTGAGCCAACGCATCTCAGGCAAGCGGCGAAGCGAACTAGCCAAAGCGTTCTCCAGCGGCAAACCGCTTTCAAGGATCGTCATCGAAGACCGCAGAGAACGCGTGTGATTTACTATCTGGACACCAGTGCGCTGATAAAACGCTATCTCGACGAAATTGGCAGTTCGTGGATGCGCGGACTTGCGCAGGCGGCAAGTTCAGATTTGCTCATTTCATCCCGTTTGACTACCGTCGAAATCAGCAGCGCCTTTGCGCGTCGTCTCCGCGAAGGGACAGTGACAAAGGAAGACTATGCTGACCATTTGGCAGTTTTTGATGAAGACTGTAACACGCTCTATCATCTGGTCGAACTCTCGCCTGAAATACTCGATCTTGCCCGTGACCTCACCGCGCGACATCCGCTACGAGCACTGGACGCGCTTCAACTCGCTTCCGCGCTGCTTGCTAATCGCGTTTTCCTTAATCTCAATCTGCCTTCGCTGACATTTGTTTCCGCGGATGACCGCCTGTTGGAGACGGCTCAACAAGAGAATCTGCCGATCTACCTCCCTAACGGGAATCCATAAAGCGTTCCCAGCACGCCCCTCACTCCAGTGTAAAATAAAACGTCGCGCCTTTTTCCGTCTCACTTTCCGCCCACACGCGTCCGCCGTGCCGATGCACAATGCGCTGAACGATCGCCAGCCCGACGCCGGTGCCTTCGAATTCGTCCGCGCGATGCAGGCGCTGAAAAACGCCAAACAGCTTGTGCGCGTACTGCATATCAAAACCGACGCCGTTGTCGCGAACGAAATACGTGACGTGTGACGGGTGGCGAGTGGCAAGGGGCGCGTCCAAATCACTTGTCACTTGCTCCTTGTCACTTGCCTCTTGCACCTTGTCACCTGCCCCTTGTCCCTTGTCACTTCTCATGCATCCTATCTCAATGACGGCATTCTCTCGCGTGCGCGTAAACTTGAGCGCGTTGGCAATTAGATTCGCCCACACTTGCGTCAGCAGCGCCGCGTCGGCTTGGCACGGCGCGAGACTGCCGATACGAATATCGAGCGCGCGATTTTCTTGTTCGCTCTGCAAATCGGCGAGCACGCGGCGGACGATTTTCTCCGGCTGAATCGTTTCTTTATTCAGCGTTTGCCGCCCCAGCCGCGAGAACGCCAGCAGATCGTCCACCAGTTTGCCCATCTGCTGCGTGTTCGTCGCAATGAGATGGAGATAGCGCGCGGTTGCGGGTTCGAGGCGCGGCGCGTAATCGTCGAGCAGGATGCGCGCAAAGCCGGTGATGGCGCGCAGCGGCGCGCGCAGATCGTGCGAGACGCTGTACGTGAACGCTTCCAATTCTTTGTTGGCAGACCCTAATTGTTCCGCGCGCTGTTTCAACCCCGCTTCCTTTTCGGCAATCGCCGCCGCCATCGCATTGAACTCGCGGGCGAGCGCGCCCACTTCATCGCGCGCGGCTTCGGGCGCGCGCGCGGTCAAGTCGCCGGCGCTCAATTTCGCCGCGCTGACTTGCAAGGCGAGAATGGGTTGCGTGATCGTGCGCGCCAGAAAATACGCAATCAGCCCCGCCGCCAAGAGGACGAGCGCGCTAAATAGCAGCAGCGTGCCTCCAAAATCCCGAATCGGCGCCAGCGCTTCCGCCTGCTCAATATTGACGATCAGACACAGATTTCGTTCCGGCATCCAGCGATAGACCGCAAAGACCGGCTCGCCGCGATAATCGTTCGCGGCGACAAAACCGCTCGACGGCGCGAGACAGCGCTTGACCGGTTCGGTATAGACGCCGCGCCGCAGAATCGCCGGGTCGCTCACAAAGCGCGGTTGCGTGGCAAAGAGATTGTTCGTCGTCACTAGAAAGGCGTCGTCAGTCTGGCGCAAGCCGGTGCGGCGGGAAATAATTTCGTCGAGTTCTTCAACCCGCAAACGCGCGGCGAGCACGCCGACCACGTTCCCCTCCGGCGCGCGGATGGGCACGGCGGCGGTCATGGTGGCAGCTTGGAGCGGGATTGAATAATACAGATTCTGGACGTAGGGGGATTGCTTGCCATTGACAAAATATGGCTGGTATTCCTTAAAGCGTCCCTCTTCCGCCGGGTTGACGGCGGCAATGACCTTGCCGTCGCGCGCGTCGATGATCAGCATATCCAAAAAATTTCCATCGCGTCCCGTGAACCCGCGCAAGCCATCCATGACGAGATCGCGCACTGTTTTGCGCTCGGCATCTGGCAAGTTGCCGCTGATCAATTGAGCCGCGCGCGCGCGGAACGAAGGCGCTTCCGCCAAGGAAACCGGAACGTGCAATCGATCATCCACCCACGCGTTGAACGCGCCCTGTTTCTCGATCGCCGTCGAATAGAGTTCCGCGACCGTCGCGGCATGCAAGGACGACTGCGCGCTCGAGAAACTCCGCCCGCTCAGCGCGACGAGAATCGCCGCGCCGAAGCCCAGAAAAACCAAAGTGAGTTTAGGCGTAATCCGCAGTGAAAAGTTCATGGGGCGAATCATGGATTCGATTTTCTCCGCGCACGTACAAGCCACGCGACCGCGCCCAGCGCCAACAGCCCCGGCGCCAGGTCTTGCGCAAGCCAGACGCGCCCGCGCCATTCGTTCGCCAGACGCGCTTGCGCCGCGCGCGTCTCGGGTGTGTAGCGGTCTTGCCATTCGTGAAAGTCGGCGACGCGCTGGCTCGTCGCGGGGTCGACAAAATAACTGACGCCCTGCTCGGCATAGTCCACCACGACCCCGGAGACGGGCTCGATCCACAGCGTCCCTTGACCATCCGTCTGCGCGGCATAACGCTCCGGCACATCCGGCAGGAAACTATACCCGGCGGTCTCGTCCAAGCCAATGGCGCTAAAGCGAAAGACATAGACCGCCAAGCCGTCCTGCGTTTCCGCGCGGTCAAAAGTTGCCACGCGCGTCCCAATGAACATCGGGTCCCAATACGAGTAGGTTATCGGCTGGACATCCGGCGGGAAGAGAAACTGTCCTCCGCGCTCGGCATTGCCGTAGCCGCGCACGTTCTGCCGGGTGCGGCGATCGACGCCGTACAGCCCGGTGCTCTCAAAAGTCACTTGCCCGGACTCGGTCACCCAATGCAGATCGCTATTGACGACATCGGTCCCGCCGGTGGCGACAATCACCTGATCCATGCGATGGGCGATCAGCGTGGCGGATGTCCACTCACCGGTCGCCGACTCGCGAAAATTATCCTCAGCGGCATAGCGCGTCTCGTTCGCGTAATCGGCGGGCAGCGTCAGCAGTTCCGGCGCAATGTATCCGCGCAGGACCGCGGCGGCGGCGAGAATGAGGATGAATGTGAGTTTCTGCAATCTTTACCACCCGCTACTTGCCATAGATTTCCTTCACGAATTGCATCGTATATGCCTGCGTCACGTCCACCGGCTTGGTCAATACATTTTGTTCGCGCAAGATTTTTTCCATGCCTGCCCAAACCTCCGGCTTCATCCATCCGATGTAATCTTCGCCGGTGTTGACCAGCGATAGGGCTGGAATCATCCGCGCGTTTTCCAATTCCACATCGGCATCGGGTTTGTATTGGGCAACCGACGCGCCGACCGTACTGGGATTTTCCACCGCAAACGTCCAGCCCTTGAGCGTCGCGCGCAAAAACCGTTTAACCAGATCCGGTTCCTTAGTCATGAGGTCGTCGGTGGTGAAAAGGGTATCGCCGTAAAAGTGGATGCCATAGTCATCCGGATAAATGAGATTGATGCGGTACCCCGCCTTCTGCACCGCCACCGCCAGTCCATCAAGATTCACCGACCAGACCGGTACCTTGCCCGACGCGAACTCTGTAACGTCGGACGGCAACGAGGAGGTGACGGTGTATTGATCGCGACGGATACCGACACGCTCCATCATTGCGTAAAAGGTGGGTGCATTTTCTAGCGGCAAGCGGATCGTTTTGCCCGCGAAATCCTGCGGTTTGCTGATGCCCGACGCCGCCAACGCGATAAAGACGGTCGCATTGCGACGGTAGATGACGCCGATGGCGCGCACCGCAACCCCATCCGCTCGCTGAACGATTACCCGATCGGCGGCCGCGATGCCGAACTGTGCCGCGCCACTCGCGATGGGCGCGAACAGATCCACATCGGGACCACCGAGCAGAAAGGTCACCGCCAGCCCTTCCGCGGCGTAATAACCTTTTTGATCTGCGGCGTAAAAGCCGGCGAATTGCGATTGATGCGTCCAGCGCAACTGCACCGTGACCGGGGTCAGCGCACGCGTCGTGGAAGGGGTTGAGGTACAGGCAGACAACGCCGCAACCAAAATCCACAACGCCAAGTATCGGGGACGATAAATATTTTTCATCTTCACCTCCCATTCTCCCCGCGAGCCGTTACCAAGTTGTTACCGGCTGCCGCCAATCAAGACGCGGCGAGGGGGGGCTGATTATTTCCAGCGGGCGAGTCGGCTTTAAAGCGCGGCGGCTTTTTCGCCTTGCCCTTTGCCAATTGCCGAATCGCCGGCGCGACGCCGTCGAACTCACTGGCTTTGTCGAAAAAAAAGTCCGCGCCCAACGCGATACATTTTTCGCGGTACGGCGCAAGTGGAAAGCCGGTCAATACGATCACCGCCGGCGGCGTGGGGCATGCCTTGACGCGTTCCAGCACCGCGAATCCATTTCCGCTGGCGAGATGCAGGTCCAAAACGATCACGTCCGGCGCCAGCCGCTCCGCCGCCGCGATCGCCGCGGGCGCATCGGCGACCTGCCCGATCACTTGCACACTCTCGATCTCCTGGATCGCTTCGACCAAACGCTCGCGCACCAACGCCGAATCTTCGACCAGAAGAACTTTCAGCCAGCTTTCATCCAATTCGTCCGCCTTTGGCATAATTTCAGTCCATCACAATTTCATAAAGGGGGAAGCGCTCTCTAGCGCGTTTTC
>JACQGS010000225.1 GCA_016199405.1 Chloroflexota bacterium
ACAGATTAATGAGGGAGGCGTTCTCTAACGCCGATTTCGAGCATAAACCGCGCTAGAGAGCGCTCACCCATTCATGAAATTGTGAAGGTGTGAGACCGGGAAATAGGGGGCATTGCCAAAATGCTGCATCGCGTTTAGACTAAACGTCAAAGGAGAGGAGAAAATGAATAAAAGAATTCTGACACTCTGCGCGTTCGCGACGTTGACACTGTTGGCATGCGATGCGTCGTCGCTCGCGCAGCAATTCTTGGACCAACCGCAACCTGCCGCGCAAGAACCGGAGCCGACTTCCGCGCCGGTCGTCGTTCAGCCCACGCAACTCGCCGCGCCGACCGCGCAATCCAAAGCCGCGCCGACGACTGCGAATACTGGCGGCAGTCCCTTTGCCGGCGCATTGGAAAAAGCCAAAAGCGCAACGAAATATCGCATTGAATTTGCGATGTTGTTTGGCTCGACCAACAACAACAAGTACGCCGAAGAATCTTTTATCGATTTCAAAGGCGAGGTCGACGGAACGAGCGCGCATCTCACTTCGAAAGGCGGAGTGCTTGCCATTTTAGCGGGCGGGGGCCAATTGGAAATTGTCCAAGCCGGCGGCAAGACCTATATGAAAGGCGTCACACTGTTTGGCGTCACGGATCCCAAGTTGTGGTACGTAACGGACGATCAATCTACGACGAGCGGCTTTGCCGATTTTGCCAAGCCCGACGAGTTCAACGCGTTCACCGGCGGCGCGAGCGCAAACGATTTCAAAAAAGTCCGCACCGAGCCGCTCGACGGTGTGTCTTGCGATGTCTATCTTTATGATTTCAAATCGGTGAAGAATTCCGCTATCACCGGCTTGCTCGGCTCCGTGCAAGACAAAGATGATTTTTCCGCGATCGATGCCGCGAATATGAACGTGTGGCTGTGCGCGGACGGTTACGTGCACAAGTACACGTTGAATTATGAAGGGCACAACGCCAAAGCGCCCACCGAAAAAGCGGCGCTGAAAATGACCGGGCATATCTGGGATTTTGGCAGCGCAGCGATTGTGGTCACCGTTCCCAAAGACGCCAAGCCACTGCCGAGATAGAAAACAAAAAAAACCTCCCGCGAAATCGCGGGAGGTTCTTATTTCCACACGTCATTGCGAGCGAAGCGAAGCAATCTCCTTGTAACTCGGGGATTGCTTCGCCTGCAAAAACCGCAGGCTCGCAATGACATCGGACTTCTAGAACTGCGTCACCCCGGTAAATTGAAATCCGTCCACGAGAATTGCCGGCACGGAACGCGACGCATTGCTCCAATCTTCGTGGAACAGTTTCGTTTCTTGGCTGATCGCGCGCACGTGATTCAGCGCGGCGAGGTAACTCGTCGTGAACCGAAAATTTTTCACTGGCCGCGTGATCTCGCCATTCTCGATGAGAAACGTTCCGTCGCGCGTCATCCCGGTAATCAGCACTTGCAACGGATGCACGACGCGCGTGTACCAAAAGCGCGTCACCCACACGCCACGCTCGACGCCTTTGAGCATTTCGGATTTCTTGGTCTCGCCCGGCGCCATAAACAAATGCATCGCGGACGGTCCGTCCGAATTCGGCGCGGGCAGCGAATGACCGGTCGAGGCGACGCCGTCTTTTGCCGCCGTCGCGGTATCATAAACGATGCCGCGCGCAATACCTTTCTCGATCAGCGTAACGCGTTGACGCGGCACGCCTTCGTAATCGAACGGCAACGCAATCGCGTCACCGGCAGCGCCATCGTCCCAAATCGTCACGTTTTCGCTCATCACTTTTTCACCGAGCTTGCCTTTCATAAACGAGCGATCCTCTTGCACCGCTTGCGCGGAAAAACTGAGCCAGTCCAAAAAATTTAGCACATCCACCACCGCGTATTCTTCCAACAAAACGGTGTACTCGCCGGCTTCCAAATCGGTGGGGTTGCGCGCCTTCAACGCCTTGCTAATCGCTTCGTCCGCGATGGCTTCCGCGTTGATCTGCCGCGCGTCCGCGTGCGCCCGCGCGGCATAGCCGGAGCCATTGTCCGTCATCATCACCGTATTCATTTCTGCGAGCGAGCCGGGATGATAGGCAAACACGCCGAGCGAATTCGCGACGGCGACCTCGAAACTCGCCGTCGTAAACGCGCCCGCCGCGACCACGCCGCGCGCTTTGGCTTTTTTGCACAGCACGCTCACGGCGTGTGCGCGTTGATCCGGCGAAAAATTCGCGGTGCGCTCGACGTACGTCTCGACGTTTTGAATCGGCGCGGGCGAAGGCAGCGACGTGAAATCCGGATTGTCTGGCTGCAGCATGGCGATCACGCGCGCGGTGTCGGCGGCGCGTTTCAATCCTTCGGGCGACAGGTCGTTCGTGGAGGCGACGCCGATCTTTTTTCCGTACACGACGCGCACGCGCACTTCGGCATTCGTTTCGGCGACGTTCTGATGGATGTACGAATTCGCAAAGCGCGTCAGCGCGCGTTCGCTCGCCGTGACTAGCACTTCGGTCTGATCGGCTTTCGACAGCGCGAATACTTGCGTGGTGAGTTCCTTTATTTTTTCGGGTCCCAGCATTGCAATCTCCGTCACAGGTTACAAGTCTCAGGTCTCAGGTTAGCGTTGCGACCTGCGACCTGAAACTTGAGACCCGCACTTTATTTTATCACTCCCACCCGAATGCCGCGAAACCGCGCCGGCGACGCGCCGTGCCCGGTATGCGCGACCTGCGGCGGCTGGCCTTTGCCGCAATTCGGCGTGCCCCACACGATCCACGAATTTTCATTCGCGACCGCGTCGCACGCGCCCCAAAATTGCGGCGTGATGCCGGTGTAGGTCGCGTTTTTCAGCATCCGCGTTTTCTTGCCGCTTTTGATCTCCCACGCCATCTCCGTGCCGAATTGAAAATTCAAACGCTTGTCGTCAATACTCCACGAGCGATTCGTCTCCATCCAAATTCCATCATCCGTGCTGGTAATCAGATCGTCGGCGTTCCACGTTCCCGGCAACAAACTCACATTCGTCATGCGAATCAACGGAATGCGATTCCAGCCGTCGGCGCGCATCGTGCCGTTCGAATGCCCCAATTTCAATTCTTGCGCGCTCTCGCGGCTCGTCATATAGCCGACAAATAATCCATTCTTGATGATGTCGGTTTTCTGCGCGGCGACGCCTTCATCGTCAAAGCCGAACGTGCCGAGTCCGCCGGGAATCGTCGCGTCCGCTGTGATGTTGATCACATCCGACCCATAGCGGAAATTTCCCAATTTTTCCGGCGTCAAGAACGAGGTGCCCGCAAACGCGGCTTCGGTCCCCAGCACACGATCCAACTCAATCGGATGCCCGCACGATTCATGCACTTGCAACGCGACTTGCGAGCCATCGAGAATAATCGTCGCGGCGTCGAGACTGGGGCATTGCGCCGCACTCAACAACGCGACGGCTTCTTCCGCGATCCGCTGCGCGTTTTCCGGCATTCGGCATTCGGTGATGAATTCATAGCCGCGCGTCACTTGATTGCGTCCGCCGGAATTGGGATGCGAGCGCACTTGAATCTCGCCCGATTCTAAATTCGACGCCATCGCCACAATGCCGCAGCCGCTTTCGATGATGGACTGCGTGATGAAACTGCCTTCGGACGAGGCAAAGGTTTTGTCTTCGCGTTGGAATTCCATTTCGCCGCGCGCGACCTTGATGCCGGGCACGCGGCGCATTTCGGCGTCTGCTTTCATCAGCACGCCAATTTTTTCTTGCATCGGCACGAGAAACGGATCGCGCGCGACCGGCGTCTCGAAGCGACCGTGCGCCTCAATCCGCGCGCCGAGGTTCACGTCGCGCGTTTTCGTCAGCGCGCTCGCGCGCGCGATCGCGACGGCTTGCGCCACGACGCGTTCGATCTCGCGCATATCCACCCGCGCGCTTGCGGCAAAACCCCACGCGCCATTCGCGATGACGCGCACGCCAAACCCTTGCGATTCGTTTTGCTCCAACGCTTCGACGATGCCGTTCTTGACGGCGATGTGTTGCGTCGTGCGCGTGACGATGCGGATATCCGCGTACGTCGCGCCTTTCATTTGCGCCTGATTCAACGCGCGCGCGGCAAAATCTTTCATCATCCCTCCGGGGTGGTGGGGGCAACCACACGGGTTGCCCCTACGACATTGATTTCATTTTCTGTTCAAAGCGTTCGCGGAATTTGGCGTCGTCCACAACCATCCGCTGATGCGTGCCTTCGCCGATTTTTTCTTTATCGTCCCACGCTTCTACTTTGAACGTCACGCGGCGTCCCTCAACTTGCGTCACTTCCGACCGCCCGCGCACTTTCATGCCGACCGGCGTCGCGGCGAGGTGCAGAATGTTCACGCTCGTGCCGACCGACGTTTGTCCGGGCGCGAGCGCGTTTTTGATCGCCTCGACGCTCGCGTTTTCCATCAGCGCGACCATCGCCGGCGTTGCAAACGCGGGAACGAGACCGCTGCCAATCGCGGCGGCAGTCAGGTCTTTGGTCACCGTCTGCGTCAATTCGCCGATCAGTCCGGGTTTCAGTTCATTCACGATTGATCCTCCAATTGCATGAATTCCTGATCTGATTTTTCCGCGTGCAGCCGCGTCCTAATTTGATTTCGGCTTGCCCGCGTTAGGGTCTAGAAGGCACGCCCGGTCCAGATGGAAGCGAGCGCGCAGATTGCTCCAGCCCGCCGAGACTGGATTTGGCTTTTTGCGTTTCGCCGCGCGCAATTTGCTGTGTAGTGCCGTTGATCGCGGTTGCCAGTCCTGAAAATTGCGCGCCGCCCAATTTATTCAAGCCGGCAACCGCGTTCGCGCCCGCGCCGCTGATGGCGGACAATTCATTCTTGCTGATCTTGTTGTCCCCTACGGCACTCCGAACCGTGTCGATATAAGTACTCACGGCTTGCGTCGTGCCGCGCAAATCGGCGGGAATGTTGGTCGGCTTGGTTGCCAGCGCGGTGTTCGCGCGTTTGTCGAGTTCCGCTTTCACTTGGCTTTCCCAGCTTTTGGCTTTGGTCTGCGCGTTCTGCGCGGTGGTCTTAGCTTGATTCGCAGTATTTTGCAATTGCGTGATCGTGCTTTGCGCGAGCGTTAGCCCCTGTTGAAGCGTTTGATTGATCTGCTCGAGCGAAGTTGCCATGGTCGCCATGCTCGCCGCCATCGAATTCAAATCCGTCTCAATCGCTTGCAGCGCGGCGAGAGTCTCGGTCGAGATTTGGGCATACAAATCATAGTACGCTTGCGCGAGCGCGAGGGCTTGAGAAATTTCAGTCTGGGATGTCGCGACTGCCGCTTGCAATGCTTGCGCTTCTTGCGTCGTCAGCGTGCCGTCGGCGGTAGAGGTCGTCGTTTGCGTGGTCGTTGTCGTCGTCGCGGCAACTGCTTCTTGCACGGCTTGATCAATCAGCGCAGCGAGTTCCTGTTCTGTCATCGCCACCGTATTGACCGGCGGCGTGGGGGACGCCGTTGGCGGTTTGGAGGTTGCGGTTTTCGCTGCGGCGGCGCTAGGCGATGGTGTTGCCGCGCGGGTTGAAGCAGTCGCAGTCGGTTGCGTCGCGGCAGTTGTCGCTCTTACGGCGGCATCGACCGTGGCTTGGAGATTCGCCTGCGCGGCGGTGGTCGCATTGACTGCCGCGCTCACCGTCGCGCCCGTATCTACGCTGGTTTGCGCGCGGTTGCTCTGACAGCCAACCAACGCGAACCCAACGATCAAGCTAGTACCAAGCAATCTAATGAAGAATACTTTCAAGAAAAACCTCCTCGGTTTCGATCCATGTGTGGTGCCTATCTTAGCACTATCTATCCGATTTGCAATGCGCTGGTTGTCCTATATTGCGTTCCCGTACTTCGCGAAGATTGCAATCTACGCAAAACCAGTTAATCGGAAAATACAAACGGCTAGGCGGCAGCATTGCCTCCCAGCCGTACAAATCATGCTCTTTATCTATAAATCACGCAGGCTGCGCCTCTTTTTTCCCTTGCTTTCGACTCAAGGTTCGACCTTGGATCACCTTGTCTAATCGTTTCCGTGCCCGCTCCAACCGCTTAAGCGCGGTACTTTTGTTAATGCCCAGCCGCTCAGCAATTTGAGGAATTTCCATTTCTTTACTGAAACGCAAGTCTAAAATCTCTACGCGCGCAATGAGGATGATCAAACATTCGCCTTGACAGTTGGAGGAGTTGCCAAAATCACGATCAGCGATTCTGCCGCGCGCGCATCGTGGAAACGTCCTAATGCTTCGGCAGCGGCTATTCGCACTTTTGGATCCTGGTTTTGCGATAGTATCTCGCGCAATGGTTCGATCGCGCGTTTGTCCCCGAGCCGTCCGAGAGACTCGGCGGCGGCTTGACACACTTGCGCCGATTCATCGTGGAGCGCGGTAATTAGCGGTTCGATCGCGCGCGCTTCGCCTATTTCGCCCAAAGCGCGCGCGGCAATCGCGCGCAGTTTGGGATCGCCGTTCATGGGATGTTGCTTGGCGCGTTGTCTGTCTTGCCATCTTCCCCACTCGTCCATTCCGAGTAG
This sequence comes from Chloroflexota bacterium, assembly GCA_016199405.1. GTDB lineage: Bacteria > Chloroflexota > Anaerolineae > UBA4142 > UBA4142 > JACQGS01. The sequence continues at coordinate 6,516 of JACQGS010000225.1, forward strand.
AACAAGATTGAAAAGCAGAATACTCGCAAAGAAAACAACTATCGGCGCCCCGCGAGTTCCAAAGACGCTTTCAAGCCAAGCCAGGATATCCATTTGTCATCTCCTCAATACCATTGCCCAGATCCACAAAACGACGTAGATGGCAACTCCAGCCATGAACAGTGGATACTGGAATCCTGTGCCGGATAAAAATTGTCCAAAGACCAGCGCGGCGGTAGCGATGTTTGCCAAATCCATCAACTTATCCGCCCAGAGTTTGCGTTGCTCTTCATTGAGCCGCATCAGTTACCCCACGCAGCTTGCAACCTTCGCGCAAAGGACTGACTCAAGGTTCGCGTCGTATTTCGTGGAAGCGCGAGCATCATGAAGAAACCGGCAGGATAAAGATAATCCTCTCCGCTTTCGTCAACGACGCGCACGTCACCGTCTTTCTCTGCCTGCGCATCCGGCAGCACGCGATAGAGCTTGTGTAATTCTAAGGACGCCGGATATTCCGTGTTGTCAACGCAGATAGCGAACCGCGCGGCTGACGGCAATGACTTGGACTTGAATCTCACCGATAATCTCAAACGTTCGCAATCCGGATGTCCGAGTGAAAGTTTACGCCGGCACGGGCATCGGAAACGGCATCGGCGCGAGTTTGGGTGTTTCGCCAAAGATCGCTTCAAACTCGGACGCTTCGATCGTCTCTTGTTGAATCAACCGATTCACGACCGCATCCAACTTGTCGCGATACGTCGTCAGAATTTCTTTGGCTTTAGTGTAGCCGTTCGAGATGATCCGCTTGACTTCGTCGTCAATCTGCTCGGCAATCTTGTCGCTGTAATTGCGTTGCTCGGAGATTTCGCGACCCAAGAAAACCAATTCCTCGCGATTGCCGAACGTACGCGGTCCCAACTTTTCGCTCATCCCATAGCGTGTGACCATCGCGCGCGCCAGATCGGTTGCGCGTTCCAAATCGTTCGACGCGCCGGTCGTGATATCGCCAAAGACCAATTCTTCCGCCGCGCGCCCGCCGAGCAGACCGGAGAGATCGTCCATAAACTTGGATTTGTGTTGCAAGTAGCGATCATCTTCCGGGCGCCCGATGGTGTAGCCCAGCGCCATGCCGCGCGATATGATCGACACCTTGACAATCGGATCGCAACTCGGCAACATCCGCATCACGACGGCGTGCCCGGCTTCGTGATACGCGATGATTCGTTTTTCTTCGTTGTTGATGAGCCGGCTTTTGCGTTCGGGACCAGCGATCACTTTTTCAATCGACTCAATCAACTCGTTCAAGCCAACGCTTTTTTTGTTGCGCCGCGCGGCGAGAATTGCCGCTTCGTTCACCAAATTTTCAATGTCCGCGCCGGAAAAACCGGGCGTTTGCTTGGCAACTTCGTCGAGTTTTACATCCGGATCGATCGGCTTGCCGCGCGTATGCACGCCGAGAATCTGCTTGCGCCCGTTCATATCCGGGCGATCCAAAATCACGCGCCGGTCAAAACGGCCGGGGCGCATTAGCGCCGGATCGAGGATATCCGGGCGGTTCGTCGCCGCGACGATGATCACGTTCGTATCGGTGTCGAAGCCGTCCATCTCGACGAGAATCTGATTGAGCGTTTGCTCGCGCTCATCGTGCGAGCCGCCCAAGCCGGCGCCGCGATGCCGACCGACCGCGTCGATTTCGTCCACAAAGACGATGCACGGCGAATTCCGTTTCGCGTTCTCAAACAGATCGCGCACGCGCGACGCGCCAACGCCGACAAACATTTCTACAAATTCCGAGCCGCTAATCGAAAAGAACGGCACGTTCGCTTCGCCGGCAACCGCGCGCGCGAGCAGCGTTTTGCCGGTGCCCGGCGGTCCGACGAGCAAAACCCCTTTGGGAATGCGCGCGCCGAGCGCGGTAAATTTCTCCGGCTCTTTGAGAAACTCGACAACCTCTTGCAATTCCGCCTTCGCTTCGTCCACGCCGGCGACATCCGCGAACGTCACCGTCGGTTTATCCGGCGAAAACATTCGCGCGCGGGATTTGCCAAACGACATCGCTTGATTGTTGCCGCTCTGCGCCTGCCGCATCAAAAAGAAAAACAGCGCGCCGACAAAAATCAACGGCAAAAAGCCGGAGAGGATCGTCAGCAGATCGCCCCACTGCGCCGGCTGTTCGTTCACGACCTCGACCGCCGCCAGTTTATCTGCCGATACGCCCAGATCGAGCAATTCGCGCGCAATGCTCGTATCGCGCGTCGTCTTGGCAGCCGTCGCGGTCACGCCAATATCTTTGTAGGTAATCGTCAGCGTGTTGGCGGTCGAAGAAATTTTCTTGACCAACCCGTTCTGCACATCTAATGCCACGCGGCTAATGGGAATCTGGTTGGCTTGACGCGGCTGGTTGAATACTTGAAAAAACAGCGCGCCGACCGCGACCAAAATCAAAAGGTAAATCAACCCGTTCCGCAATAATGGATTCGCTTGCATGCGTTCTCACCTTCCTCTATACGTAACCGTTCAACTCCGTGTCATTGCGAGCGGTTTTCCCTGGCACTTGCGTTACCGCCAGGGCAAGTGTGCGAAGCAACACTTGCACCGCACTGCGTGCGTTGCAGTGCAGGTGTCTCCGACTTGGAACCGAGATTGCTTCGTCGCAAACTACGCTCCTCGCAACACTTGCGCCGCACGGCGTGCGTTACAGTGCAGGTGTGACACCTGACGCTTACGATACTATTATACCAGAAAAGTTTCTGGTGGGAAATTCTGTTATTGCTCGACCTCGAATTATGAATTGCCAATTATGAAATGTATAATCCGCCCATGCCCGACCCGCAGTTTGCGCGCATCGAAACCATCTACCGCGCGCTGACCTTGCCGGCTCAAACCGCCGACCCGCCGACGCTCATCGCGATCAGTGGCTTGCCCGGCACCGGCAAATCATTTCTCGCCCGTCACCTCGCCGCGCGCGTCCCCTGCGTCATCGTCGAAAGCGATTTCGTGCGCAAAACGTTGATCCCTCAACCTACTTATACGAGCGCGGAGAGCGATTTGATTCATCAGGTCGCCCACGCCGTCATCGCGCGATTGCTCCACGCGCATTCGCGCGTCATCAGCGACGCGACCAATCTCGCCGAATGGCATCGCGAACGCCTGCATCAACTCGCGCGGCAAGCCGATGCCAAATTCCTGATCGTCCACACCACCGCGCCGGACGACATCGTGCAAGCGCGCCTGCGCCAGCGTTTCGCGGCGCGCGATCCGCGCGATCTCTCGGACGCCGATTGGAATGTCCATCTCCTCCTCAAGCGCGAGATGGAGCCGATCCGCGCGCCGCATTTCGTCGTGGACACGCGCGGTGAAATCGACGCGGCGCTCGCGGAAATTCTCGCCGCGCTGAACGAACCGCGGGTTTAACTCTATTTTTTCTGCTTTTCCCTTTTTTGCGCGTGCTCGAGCGCGCGCCGTAAACGCCGTGTCTCTTCGAGCGATTGCTGATTCAATGCGAGCTTCAATTGCTCGGGCGTGACTTTGCCCAATTGGATCAACACTTCGCCCAAACGCATCTCGCGTCCCTGCGCGGCGAAGCGCAATTGTTCTTCCAAGCCGCGATCCAAATCTTCCAACGTCATCACGCCCATCTCGATCAAATAGCCGCCGACAAAACCGACGATGCGTCGCGCGCGTTCTGATTTAATCCACTCGTCTCGTTCCACCGCGACTCCTTTATGCCCGGCTCAGAAAATCCAAAATCAATCGGTCGATGATCGCCGGCGCTTCTTCAAACGCGACATGTCCGGTGCCTGGCACCACGCGGAATTCGGCGTGCGGCAACGCGCGCGCAACGCGTTGACTCTGCGCGATCGGCACGACGGCATCGCGTTCGCCGGCAAGGACGAGCGTCGGCGCGGCAATTTCCGGCAGACGCCTTGCGAGGTCGCTCGGCGACCACGTTGCCGCCATCGCGATCAACGAATCGGTGGTGCCGCGCACGCGCGTCGGCTGGCGGCGCCATTCCGCGTACGCCGGATCGAAGTTCGTTGCATCGCCCAACGCGCGCCGCAACGCGTAATCGCGCATCCGGCGGCTCGTGAGCGCAAGTCCGACCAACGCGCGCGGCAGGATCGGAATGCGCGCAGCATAGTTCAATGCCGCGAGCCGGTTGATCAGATACACGGCTGGGTTGATCAACACCAGCTTATTGACACGCGCCGGCAAACGCCGCGCCAATTCTAACGCCACTGCCCCGCCGAGCGAATGCCCGACGATATTGGCGCGCGCAATTTCGAGGGCGTCCAGAAATTCGGCGACTGTTTCGGAAAAATATTTCAACGAGTACGCCGCGCGCGTCTGCCGCGCCGAATAGCCAAACCCAATCAGATCAATCGCGTACACGCGCTGCGTCCGCGCCAACTCGTCAATATTCTTTTTCCAATTTTGCGCCGAATCCATCATACCGTGAATCAAAATCAGCGGCGTGCCCGCGTTCGCGTCGCCGCGCGCGAGGTAATGCATCCGCGCGCCATCGGCAAGTGAAACAAAATTTCCGTCCGCCGCGTCGTGGGGCGTCAGCGTTTCCCATTGTTTCAGCCGGCGCGATCCAAGCAGCGCGGTAGCCACTAACGCTGCCGCGCCCGCGCCGAAGATAATTCCAATGAGTCTCAACATTCTTTTGGACACTCGTGATCGAATCTCCGCCTGCTAATTTCCAAGAAGGTGTTTAGTCATTCACTGCCAAGACGCAAAGAATGCGAAGGAATAGAAAACCTTTGCGAAAAAATTCTTTACCCCACGAAGGACACCAAGCAACACGAATTTCGTCGTCTTTCTTCGTGCCCTTCGTGTCCTTCGTGGGCGCGAATTCTTAATCGCCAATTTCCAGCACGCCGATCTTGCGCACCAATTCGCGCACGCGCTCTGCGCTTTTCACGACGTGCGGGGGCTGATGCCCGGCTAAAATGACTTCAAAATTCAATTCGGCGATTTTGGCGATGCTGAGCCGCGACGTTTTGAGATCCGCCGTGAACATATGCGGCGTCTCGCGAAAACCACCCGCGGTCGCAAAAAGCAAGTCGCCGGCAAAAAGAAAATCCTTACGCAAAAGGCACACGTGCCCCGGCGTATGTCCGGGCGTATGAATGATCTTGAATGATTCCATCTGGTCGCCGTCGTTCAAGAGTCGATCCACCGGCACCGGCGGCAAATTGCGCGCGCCGAACAGCGAAAACATTCCATAGATCAAGCGCGCCATTGGCGGACGCGGCGCGCGGCGTAAACGTTTGCCGGTGATGTACTCGGCGTCGCGCGGATGCGCGCACACCGCCGCGCGCGTAATCCGCTGCAATTCCCACAAATTGCCGACGTGATCCCAATGATGATGCGTGAGAATGATGCGCTTGACTTGCAGCGGCTGAACGCCGATCTGCGCGAGCGCGCTGACAATCTCGTTCGCTTTGCCCGGCACCCCCGTATCGATCAGCGCATAGTCCGGCGCGCCGACAAAATATGCGCGCGCATTGCCAATGCCTTCGATGCAATAAACGTGGCTGTGGTTGCCGACTTCGTAGATCATTCTAATTTCGGATTGCGGATTGCGGCTTGCAACTTGCGACCTGTAACTACTCGATTCCTTGAAACAAATCCGTCTCGTCCCTCTGCGCGCGCCCCAAGCGCGACTCGGCGCAAATCAACGTTTCCGTTTTCATCCCCTCGCGCCGAATCTCCGCCGGAATTTTGCTCCAAATGCTATTGGGATTCATTTGCGACGCGTGACACGCGAGCGATTCCAGTTTCAAATCCACGAATTCCGCGACATCAATCCGTGCGGTAATCACTTCATCCGGCTGGGCGCGCTTTAAAAATTCTTTCATCGGCTCCGGCATTTCCATCCCGGCGGCGTCCGCCATCTTTACGTACTGCTCAAAGCGGCTTTTGGGAAACGCGGTCCAATAAACTTTGGACGCGTTCCACGGCGCGAGTCCGTTCTGCAATTGTTCTGGAAACGCGCGCGGATCGCCGGCAACGAAATATGCCATGAGCGTGGCTTGATGAATCTTGATGTGATCGGGATGCCCATAGCCGCCGAACGCATCGAACGTCAAAATCACTTGCGGCTGGCGCTGGCGAATGATCTGCGTAATTTTTTCGGCGACGGCGAAGGTATTCGCTTGCCACAAATTGCGCGCGTCTTGGTTTTCCGGCGTCCCCATCATCCCCGAATCGCGATAATCCAAGAAATGCAAATGCTGAATGCCGATTTTCTGCGCCGCGCGGCGCATTTCGTTTTCGCGCACCTGCCCCAACGTCGCCGGCGTCGCGTCCACGCCCGGCGCGATTTCCCCGACCTCGCCGCGCGTCGCGATGATCAGCGACGTTTCCACGCCGGCGCGCGCGTACTTGTGGAATAAACCGCTGACGCCTTGCTCATCGTCCGGATGCGCGTACACGCCCAAAATGCTTTTCTGGTTTGCCATGTCCCCTTCCCGCAAGAATAATTGGTAAGTAGTAATTGGAAAACGAGCAATTACCAATTACGAATTTTGAATTACGAGTTTTGAATTTTCTTTCGCCATGCCCCCGTAAAGACCGCGACGGCAATCGTAATCAACAACATGCCTAATCCCGCCGCGAGAAAAACGCCGAGCGCCGCGCCGACGACGCGCACCGAAAGATAAACGCCGAGAAATGCGATCAGCGCGAACGTGCCATACGTGCGCGCAAATCGCCACACCGCGCGCCACGCCGATGCGCCGGCAATCGCCGGCAGATTCGAGCGATAGACCATCACCACCCACGTTCCGCCGCTCATCAAAAATCCTAATCCGATGCCCCAACTCCACGCGTCGATCGCCTCGCGTCGCGTGGCTTCGACAAACGAGAGCACGAGCAGAATCGCGCCAAAGAACGCGAGGATCGGCGCAAGATCGTAGCGCGCGTATTGCCGCGGCGTCATCGTTCGCGCGCGTGCGCGAACGAGAAAGACTTGGAAGAACCAAACCGCGATGAACAGAATCGCGACAATTTCGATTAGGCGAGTGAACATGGTTTCAAATTGTCATTGCGAGCGAGCGAAGCCGCCGAAGGCGTCCAACTTCCAATTTCCAACATCCAACTTCCAATCTCTAATTACGCCAGTTTCCGAATATACGGCGCGCGCCAGAGCCACACGAATCCAAAAAAGAGCGCGACCGCGCCGCCAAACGCCGCGCCGAGCGGAATCGTCGAATGCTCCGCGATAAACCCGGCAATCAGCGAACTGAACGGAAAAAATCCAAAAAAGATCATCGCATACGCGCCCATCACGCGCCCGCGCAGCGCATCGGGCACACTGGTTTGGATCAGCGTATTGATCGTCGTGTTTTGCGCCATAAAGCCCAGCCCGGCAAAAAATAAAATAACGAGCGAAAGCGGGTAACTCCGCGAAAACGCAAACGCGAGCACCATCGCCGGCAACAGAAGGTTGCCCATCGTCAAGATCTGTCCTTTGTGGGCGGAACTGCCGAGGGTTGCCACCGTCAGCGCGCCGATCAGCGCGCCCACGCCGACCGCCGCGCCCATAAAGCCCAGCCCGGTCGGACCGACCTCCAGCACATCGCGCGCGAACGCCGGCATCAGCGCGCTATAACCGATCGCGAAAATATTCGAGACTGCGACCATGCCAAACAACGTCCGGACGGTTTGGTGGTTCCAAATAAATCCCACGCCCGCGCGCAGCTGCGTCGCCGCCGATTCTTTTTTCTGCGGCGCGACCTTGTCCTCGACCTTCATCATCAACAAAGCGGCGATGACGGCGAAAAAAGAAATTCCATTCAAAAGAAAACACCACGCCGGACCCACGAGCGCAAGAAAAATTCCCGCCGCGCTCGGACCCATGATCCGCCCCATCTGAAACGTCGCCGAGTTCAACGCGACTGCGTTCGTCAAATCTGCACGTCCCACCATTTCGATCACAAACGCTTGCCGCGCCGGCGCGTCGAAGGTATTGCAAATGCCTAACAGAATCGCAAAGATGATGATGTGCCAGGGCTGCACCCAGCCCAGAAAAACATCGAGCGCGAGCAAAATCGCGAGCAGCGCTTCCGCGGTTTGCGTGAGCACGAGGAGCATCCGCTTGGGCACGCGGTCGACGATCACGCCCGCCCAAAGTGAAAGCGTGAGCGCCGGAATCGAAGAAGAAAAACTGACGATGCCAAGATACAACGGCGAGCCGGTCATTTGATACACCAGCCACGGCTGCGCGGTATTTTGCATCCACATCCCGGTCAGCGAAATCAATTGCCCGGTGAAATACAAACGATAGTTGCGATGCTTGAGCGCGGCAAAGGTTTTCGGCAGCGCAAGCCCGCGCGTTTTTTCTTCGATGACAACTGCCGCTGCCGGATCCGAATCAGCCATGCGTTTGAACCAAGAGGGACGCGTTGCCCGCGTCCCCCAACCTCCATTTACATTGTATGCACGGAAGGCATTTGCGTCAATGCGTTCTCAGCCGCGCGGTAGGGCTTTATCAAAGTCAGACTAGAAATGGGTGGAAGGCAGCCGCGCTGCCGCCGGATTGACGCCCAGCGCGGCTGGGCTACTACCCCTTTCGTTTTTCTCCGCGCCTCTGTGGTTTATTCCCCCGCCGCAGCCGCCATCACCGGCGCGGGAATTTCTTTTTGGAAATCCACATCGCGGCGGAACTGGCTCTGATACAGATTGTAGTAAAAACCTTTGGCGCGCCAGAGTTCGTCGTGTTTGCCGCGCTCGGTGATTTGCCCGTCGTTGATGACGATCACTTGATCCGCGCTGCGAATCGTGCTGAGGCGGTGCGCGATCACGATGCTCGTGCGCCCGCGCAGTAAATCTTCCAACGCTTTTTGAATCAGCCGTTCGGTGCGCGTGTCGACCGATGACGTCGCTTCATCGAGAATCAGAATGCGCGGGTCCGCCAGCGCGGCGCGCGCGATCGCGATCAACTGCCGCTGTCCCAAACTGATGCCGCCGCCGCGTTCTCCCAGCACCGTGTTATATTGCTCCGGCAATCGCTCGATGAACGTATCCGCGCGCGCAAGTTGTGCCGCCGCGACGACTTGCTCATCCGTCGCGTTCGGCTTGCCGTACCGAATATTCGCCATGATCGAGTCGCGGAACAAAAACGGATCTTGCAAAACGATGCTGACCTGCGCGCGCAACGACGCGGCGGTCACCGCGCGCACGTCCATTCCATCAATCGTCACCGCGCCCGCCGTGACATCATAAAAACGCGGAATGAGATTGCTGATCGTCGTTTTGCCGGCGCCGGTTGGACCGACGATCGCAAACGCTTTGCCGGGTTCGACGACGAAGCTGACATCGCGCAAGACCGGCTGACCCGGCTCGTATTCTGCCCACACGTGCTCGAACGCGATGCGCCCTTGAATCGGCGGCATCACTTTTGCCGTCAACGCGTCTTGAATGTCCGGTTCCGTATCGAGCAAGCCAAAGATGCGCTCGCCGCCGGCAATCGCGCTTTGCACGTTCGTCCACATCGTCGAGATTTGCGCAATCGGTTGATTGAAGCGTTGCGAGTACGCGATGAATGAAATAATCAAGCCGAGCGACATCGTCGTGCCAAAGAAATCCGTGTTGTTCAGCAGAAAATAGCCGCCGACGCTCGCGACAATCGCGAGCGAGACATAGCCGAGCGCTTCGAGCGTCGGCGTGAGCGCGCTGGTGAAGGCGACCGCGCGGATGCTCGCATCGCGCGACGCGGCATTCGATTCGCTGAACGCGGCGATATTTTCATCTTCGCGATTGAATGCCTGCGCCTCGCGCACCGCCGCTAAACTCTCCTGCAAATTCGCGTTCACGTCGCCGACGGTGCGGCGCACTTGACGAAACGCTTTGCGCGCCTGCCCCGAAAACCACGTCGTCGCGAAAAACATCAGCGGCGTGATCGCGAGACTGATCAACGCATAGACCGGGCTTTTCGCGAGCATGTTGTAGCCGATCCAGACAATCAACAACGCGCCCTGCGTAACCGCCAGCAATGGAAATTGCAATGCCTGTTGAATCGTATCGGCATCGTTCGTGATGCGGCTCATCACATCGCCGGCTTCGTGCTTGGCGTAATAGCCGAGCGAAAGGCGATGGATGTGCTGAAAGACGTCCACGCGAATCGTCCGCAAGACCCGCTGACCGGTGTAGGTCATAAAAAAGAATTGCATGCCGGTGATGACCGAACCGCCGACGAATAACGCGAGAATGATCGCAATCAAACTGCCTAACCCGGCGATGTAATCATTCGCCGTCGCGTTGGCGGGCAAGGTGGCAAACCAACAATTCGTCGCGGCGGCAGACGCGCCCGGACCGCTGGTCGGCGCGCCGGGAAAATTATTCGCCGCGCCAAAAGCCGCGCGCGATGCCGGCGTCAAATAACAATCCACCGCTTGCCCGATCAATTCCGG
>JACQGS010000219.1 GCA_016199405.1 Chloroflexota bacterium
GAACTCATCATTGATTTTTACGATCAACTGAAATCACGGACGCGCGGGTACGCGTCGTTGGATTATTCGTTCGGAAATTATCGGCATAGCGATCTCGTCAAACTCAATTTGCTGGTCAACGAAGAGCCGGTCGACGCGCTCTCGATGATCGTGCACAAAGATTACGCCTACCCTCGCGGCGCGCTGTTGACCAAGCGGCTCAAAGAATTGATTCCCCAGCAACTTTTTCCGGTCCCGCTCCAAGCCGCAATTGGCGGGCACATCATCGCGCGCGAAACGATTCGCGCGCTCCGTAAAGATGTGCTGGCAAAATGCTACGGCGGCGACATTTCGCGCAAGCGTAAATTGTTGGAAAAGCAAAAAGCCGGCAAGAAACGCATGAAACGATTTGGCAACGTCGAAATTCCGCAAGAGGCGTTTATGGCAGTGTTGAAGTTGGATAGTTGATGTTGGAGGATTTGTGCCAAAGACCTTGCTCATCGAAGTCAACAAGTCCGTCGCCACGATCACGCTCAACCGTCCGCAGGCGCGCAACGCGCTCAACGGCGAAATGGTCGATGAATTGCGCGCGCTGATCGAACAGTTGAAGAGCGATGCGGCAGCGCGCGCGGTCATCCTGACCGGCGCGGGCAAAACTTTTTCCGCCGGCGCGGATGTAGAAATGCTGATGCGGCTCAACGCAGACCCAAATCGTGATGCGACTCGCGCCGAGATTGGCAAATGGCGCGCGGCGTTTGACGCGCTCGAATGCTTGCCGCAAATCACCGTCGCCGCGATCAATGGAATTGCGCTCGGCGGCGGGGTGGTGCTCGCGCTCGCGTGCGATTTTCGCATCGCGTCCTCGCGTGCGATTTTTGGTTTGCCCGAAATCAAATTGGGGATGGTGCTTGCGCTCGGCGGCACGCAACGCTTGACGCGTCTCGTCGGCATTAGCGCGGCAAAAGAAATGATTTTGCGCGGGCGCAATGTGACCGCGCCGGAAGCGCAGCGCCTCGGCTTGGTGAATCGCGTTTGCGATCCCGGCGATTTGATGGGGCTGGCGCGCAATTGGGCTGATCGCGAGGTTAATCATTCCGCACGCGCGCGCGCGTTGGCGAAAGACCTCATCAACGAATCGTACCAGCGCACTCCGGACGAATCGGCGGAAGCCGAGACGATTGCTCAAGTAGAATTATTGCATTCGCCGGAATTTGCCAGCCGCGTCAAGGCATTGAAAGAGAGCGGAGAGATATGATTTCGGATTTTCGATTTTCGATTTCAGATTTCAGGGAAAATGTGAAATCGGCAATCGAAAATCGAAAATTGAAAATTGCGACGAACACAGATTGCCTCGTTCTTGCACTCATCTTGCTCGTTGCCGCCTTTTTTCGTTTTCAAGGATTAGATTGGGATCGCGGCTATCTCTTTCATCCGGACGAGCGACAAATCTTGTTCGTCACGTCGCGGATTGATTTGCCGGCGAATGCGCTCGATTTGTTTTCAGCGGACAGTCCGCTCAATCCGAAATTTTTTTCGTACGGCTCTTTACCAATTTATCTGCTCAAAGCGCTCGGCGCGTTTGCGCCGCCGAATGATTATCCGGTCCCGTGGCGCGATAATATTCTCGTGAGTTATGCGTTGCTTGGGCGCGCTTTGTCCGGGCTTTTTGATCTCGGCACGATTGTTTTTGCTTTTCTGTTGGGACGGCGGCTGTATAGCGCGCGCGTCGGCTTGCTCGCGGCGGCGGGCATTGCGGTCACGGTGTTGCACATCCAGTTGTCGCATTTCTACGCGGTGGACACACTGCTGACGTTTTTCGTCGTCGCGACCATGTTTTTCGCCGCGCGCTACGCCGAAACGGGCGCGCGGCGCGACCAAATCGCGATGGCGGTCGCGTTCGGTCTCGCGATGGCGACCAAGCTCAGCGCGTTTCCGCTCATCGTGCCGATCGCGTTTGCCGCGCTTCGCGCGCACCCGGCACAACCCACGTCGACGCGCACGGCGAGCCGGATTCTCGAACACGCGCGCGGCGTCGCGCGGCGATGGCTTTCCGAGATTTGGCGCATGCGTAAACCTCTGCGCGAAATGATATTCACTGCGCTCGCGGTGTTTTTTGTCGTCGAACCGTACGCGTTGCTCGATCCGATCCGATTTTTCGGGCAAGCTGGCACTGAAGGTTTGATCGCGCGCGGCTGGATGGATGCGCCGTATACGCGGCAATACGCCGACACACTCGCGTACGTGTACCCCATCGCGCAAAGTACGGGTTGGGGCATGGGTGCGCCGCTGGGGATCGCGGTGTGGGTTGGGAGCGCGCTTTTTGTTTGGTCGGCGCGCAAGCAGCGCGTGTGGCGCGATGTGTTCGTGCTTTCTTTTGCGCTTGTTTATTTTGTCATCGTCGGCGCGCAGTATGCCAAGCATTTGCGCTATCTTCTGCCGCTCATCCCATTTTTATTTTTGATGGCGGTGTCTTTCATCACGCACTACGCCACACGCAATACGCAATACGTATTACGTATTACGTA
>JACQGS010000238.1 GCA_016199405.1 Chloroflexota bacterium
CTAGAGAGCGCTTCCCCCTTTATGAAATTGTGATGGACTGAGCCCCCATTTTATCCGCGACAGAACGACGACGATAAAGTATTCAGATCGCGCCCGACCGACGACGGATTGTTTGCGCGATGAATCATTATCCCATCCGGCAGTGCGACGAATTGATAATGATCGCCGGATCTGACGGTGAGCGTGCACGTGCCCAGTCCGCCGCCGGTCTTTAGCGTGAAATCAACCCGATACCTGCCGGGATTCTGCGCGCGAAACGACTTGATGTCAAAGGCATTGAGGTTCAGCGTGCCCTGGACCGGGGATGAATCTTGGGAAACTTCGATTTGCCGAATGCTGACCAAAATCGCATCGTCACGAAAATTGTCTATTTCAATGTCGCCAGGTCCCATTCCGATGACATTCAACACCGTGTTCAGTGTGATCGCGCCGGATTGGTATGCAAAAAATGCGGCGACGCCGAGAACGAGAATAAGCGCCAGAGCGACGAGACATCCTTTGAGCCAACAGCCACAACCTCCGCGGCTCTTCCTCACAGGCATCGGGGGCGGAGTGAATTGTTGCGGTGCGACGGGGACCGGCGCAAACTGATGTCGTGGGCTTGACGGCGGCGGCATAGCCGATGGTGGAGACGCCCTACCTGCAATTGGCGCTGATACCGGCGGTTCAGATTGACTCCAACGCATGCCATCGCTCACGTACCATTTGCTATCGTCCGCGCCGATGATCCACCACTGTCCTTGCGCGTCTTGAATCATCAACTGTTGGAGCGCGACTTTGAATTGTTCGCGCGTGATGCGCCCAGTTTCAAGTTGACCGCGCAGAGTGAAATACTTGTCTTCGGCTTGGATGAATGGACTAGGAGCTTGCGCTGTCGGACCCGTGTTACGACCGGGTAGATCGGTGGGTCGCGGTGGGATCGCTGGCGATGGCGCGCTTGATGCAATCTGTGGTTTGCCGCACGTGGGGCAAAATTTTGCAAGCCCTTCAAAGTGAGCATTGCAATGCGGACACGTGCTCATCACCGCCGGTTCCGGGGCTGATTTGGGCGGCAGGGCAGGTTTCGGCTCGGCGATGACCGAGTCCGACTGTGCGAGCGTCGCGGCGGGCATTGTGGGGACGTTGAGCAGCGGCGGCGGCGGCGCGGCAGTCCAGTGAGTTCGATCCCAACGATACCACTGGTTGCTCGTCGCGCCCGGCGCCCAAAGATGTCCCACATCGTCGCTGAATTGAAAGAGACGGAGCGCCTCTTTGAATTCATTTGCCGTCATCAAGCCGTACTTGAGACGCTCGCGGAAGGTGTCCAATCGCCGGATCAATTGATCCGGCGTCATGCGCTCTCCGACCGACTCCGGATTTTCTGCCATTTTCGCCCCATCAAGGTGTGTGTTCATAGAGGCACTTGTCGAGTTGGGGCTTGAGCCATTTGAGATCGTCCATGGCTTGGTCGTATTCGGCTTGTTTGGCTTTCAAGTCATCCACTGCGCGTTGCACGGCATTCTTCGCATCAATCAGTACCTTGGCAACCTCGTCGGGCGACTCGGCAAATTTGTGTTTGAGATGTTCGCGCGCCGCTGCCTCGGCAGTGTTCAGGGCTTCCTGCGCTGTGCTGGCTTCTCCCTTCGCGCCATCAAGGTTCGATTTGGTGCGCGTGACGTTGTCTTGTGCTTCTGCGGCTTCTTGCGCGGCATTGGCGGCTTTGCTCTCCGCCTGTGCCGCCTTACTCGCTTTTTCAGCTGCCTCGGACGAGACCTTGTTCACGGCGGTCTGCGCTTTTTTCGCCTCGTCAGCTACCTTCGCCACCTGGGTCCCGGCTTTGCGCGCCTCTTGTAGGAGCGGATCCAACTCCTTCCCGACACCTGCCAACTTTCCCTCGATTTCAGTAAGCTTGTTCGTCGCGGTGACGAGTTCATCTCCCGAGGACGCGGCATAGCGCGCGTAGGCATCATCGCCCATTACTCGGCGCAGATGGTCATTCAGGTGCCGCTCCGTGAATTCGTTCGTGACTTTACTTACATCGTCCACGCCGTAGAAAGCAGACGCCGCATCATCCAAGACTTTTTTGAGCGGTTCTGCCTCCTTGTACATATTTGCCAGTTTTCCCTCCAGCCCCGCCAACTCGGACAACTGCGCGGGCGAAGGATTGGGAAGCGAACGCAACTTGGAAATGTCAATCTTGGTCGTCGCCATATCCAGTCCCAACATTTCCAATTTGAATGCCTCGTCATAGAAGCGGCTGCCAATGCCGGCGGCAGGTTTCTGCCCGAGGTACTTGAGATACGCCTCCTGCCATTGTTTGTATACTTGGGCTTGACCTTCGACCGTCACTTTCTGGGCTTCCAGGAGGGCGCGCTCCGCCTTGAGTTTGTCTACTTTGGTTGTGGCGGCAGCGAGCGCATCTTCGGCTTCTTTCACCGCCGCTTGAGCCGCTTTGGCTGCCTCATCCGCCTGACTGAGTACTTTTTGCGCGTCATCGGCTGTTCCACGCAGCGACTTGGCTGCATCTACCAATTCATCTGCTACCCGCGCTTTGCTTCCAGCAACGCGCGTAAACTCAGCCAGTTCCGATGCGAGGTCGGAAACTTTGGAGGATGCTTTTCGAAATGCTGAATGCGCAAAGTCGAGTGCTTCTGCCATTGCCCGCGGGAGGAGCGACGACATCATGTCACCAAGTGCGACAGTCAATCGCGCGACGCCGTCCGCCAACGTCACGGTGTCTGCCACGTCCCAGCCCAGTTTGAGCGTGAACTTGGCGAGCAGCTGGTTGAGTTTGAACTGAGCATCCCACTGCTCCTTAGACGCGGCTTGAATCTCGACTTCTAGCGCAATGGCGCGGGCTTGCATCTTGACATACGCGTCGTACAGATC
>JACQGS010000221.1 GCA_016199405.1 Chloroflexota bacterium
CGTCCGAGGTGAATAAACCATCGCCGCCGGAGATGAGCACATCGCGCACTTCGGGGTGCGCCTCAAAATACTGCGCGATGCGTTCGAGGCGCTCGCGATTGACGGGCAATTGCCCGGTGCCCACGAGTCGCCGGCGCGTGCAATGGCGACAATACGCAACGCATTGATCGGTCAAATCGACCAGCACGCGATCCGGATAACGATGCACCAAGCCCGGCACCGGCGAATGCGCGTCCTCACCGAGCGGGTCTTCCAAATCCGGATCATCGAGCGCGTACTCCGCCATCGTAGGCACCACCTGCCGCCGGATCGGACAATTGGGATCGTTCGGATCCATCAGCATCGCGAAATGCGGCGTGATGAAAAATTTCAATTCCAATTTCTGCCGCAATGCCTGATCTTCATCGGACGTGAGCTTGATCAGTTGCGCGACTTGATCGCGATTCCGCACGGCATGGCTCATTTGCCAATGCCAATCGTTCCATTGTTCGGGTGTCGCCTCGGGCCACAAGCGCGCGCGGCGGGGATGGCTATAACTACTACCCGGCGGCTCCTTTTCCTGATATTCAGTTGTCAGAGATTCCATTTTCGAAAACTTCCCCTTCCATTCTTGAGATTTCACGCAAATCGATTGCGCGATTGGTTATTCCACTTTGAATTAGGCAAGACCGTTTATGGTTCGCGTCAATCATCCTCCTTCAGCGATTCCCGTTCAACACTTGCACCAAACGATTTTCGTTTTCCAACGTTGTCACCGCGACCACTTCATCGCCGCTATTTAGGACGGTGCCGGCATTCGGAATAATTCCTTTGCCATTGCGAATGATCAGCGGCATGACAAAATCCTCCGGCAGATTCAACTCGCGCAATTCCATACCAACCGCGGGCGAATCGTCCGGCACGCGCGCTTCCACGATCGCCGCGCCGGCTTCGCGCAGCGTCATCAGGTGCACGAGCGAATGCGCCGGAATTTCGCGCTCGATCTGCGCGAGGATGAGGTCGGTTGTGGAAACGGTGGTGTCGATGCCGAGGAGTCTAAAGATGTGCTCGTTCTTGGGGTTGTTGATGCGGGCGATCGTGCGCTTGATGGCAAATTTATTTTTCGCCATCTGGCAGATCATCAAGTTGTCCTCGTCATCGCCGGTCACGGCGATGACGATTTCCGCGCGGCTCAAGCCGGCTTTCTGCATGACCCACGTCTCGGTGCCGTCGCCGCGCAAGGAGATTTCGCCGAGTTCAGCAATCAGCGCTTCTTCTTTTTTTCGATCTTTTTCGATGATCAGGACTTCGTGTCCCTCGGCGAGCAATTGCTTGGCAAGATAATAACCCACCTTGCCGCCGCCCACGATGACAATGTACATCAATTTTTCCGCTGACTCGAATGCATACGCAGAGCAATCCGTAAGGGTTCAGATGTCATTGCGAGGAGGCGTTTTTTTGCCGACGAAGCAACACTTGCACCGCACGCAAGTGCAGGTGTCTCCAAGCCACAAGTGGAGTGATCCTCTTTGCCTTTGGAACTCGGGGATTGCTTCGCACACTTGC
Organism: Chloroflexota bacterium; assembly: GCA_016199405.1. GTDB lineage: Bacteria > Chloroflexota > Anaerolineae > UBA4142 > UBA4142 > JACQGS01. The sequence goes on from JACQGS010000221.1 coordinate 1,546, forward strand.
CCTGGCGGTAACGCAAGTGCCAGGGAAAATCGCTCGCAATGACATGGGTTTATTTCTTTCCATCCATCAACAGTTCAGTGATTTTATCGGCGCTCATCACGGTCGGACATACCGTTTCGATGACGCCAAACTCGCGAAACGTATCGGCGCGCACCGGATCATACAGCCGCGCGATCACCTTGGGCACCTGGAAAACCAAGCGCGCGATTTCGGCTGCCATCGCGTTGGTGTTGTCGCCGTTTGTCGCCGCGATAAACGCATCCGCGTGTTCGATGCCGGCGCGCCGCAAAACATCTTCGTCAATGCCGACGCCCAACAGAATCGTCCCGCGAAATTCCGGCGGCAAGCGATTGAACGAATCACTATTCCGATCGATGATCGTCACTTGATGTTGTTGCTGATCGAGGACTTGCGCGAGATACGCGCCGAGTCGTCCACAACCGAGAATGATGACCTTCACAGAGTTCTTCCTCGATCAATATACAGTACATCTGCGCGAAATGCAATAGGTTTCCAAATTTTTAATTTTTCTTGCCGGCGGAATTTTTTTCTCCCGGCGCCGCTTCGCGGCAAAGATAAACCCATCCCGCGGCGTTTTTCAAAAGGAACGTCGCCGTCGCCCCCAACTGAAAATTTCCCAGCCGCTCGCGATACGGCACGCCGACGATGACCAAATCAATGTTGCGCTCGATCGCTTCGTCGACCAACGCCGGACCCGCCGCGCGGGATTGCAGCAAATCGGTTTCAATCGAACCGCCGGCGGATTTTGCCGCGAGCTGCGCGTGCTCGAGAATTTTTTCGGCGCGCTGAATCGGCGCGCTTTGCTCGGCATCGAGCGCCGCCCCGCGTTCCACTTCGATCACATGCACCGCGAGAATTTTCGCTTTTTCTTTGCGCGCGAGTTCGCATGCCAGGCGAATCGCTTCGTCGTTGACGGCAAGTCCGGAAACCGGAACGAGAATGGATGTATATTTCATCGGTGTCACTTCCTGAGATGATACGGCAAATCAATCACCGCCGTGTTATGTCGAAACAAGAGCGCGGCTTTGAGACGCAGCGCCGTCTGATTGTGCAACAGATGCTGCCACCACACCGCCGGCAAAGATTCAGCCAGAATAATCGTGACGTAGGAATCCGGATCGTTCTTTTGCAACGCGTCTAAATATGCCAAGAAGGGTTCCATGAAGGCGCGATAAGGCGATTCCAAAATCACCAGATCGGTCCCATTCGCCCAGCGCTTCCACTGCTCTTGAAATTCCTCGCCTTCTTCTAAATCGTGCATCAAATGGATCACCACCGGATTTTTCGAGATCGTGCGCGCGTAGGCAAGCGCGCGTAAAGAGGCTTTGTTGATCGAGTGGATTGGCACGAGCGTCAGCTGTTTGATCGGCTTACCCAGAGCCGTATCCGCCGGCGTAATCGCCAATTGCTCGGCAACATTGCGATAATGCCGCTGGATGAGGTTAAAGACCGCGACGAGGATCGGCACGAGCAGAATGACCATCCACGCGCCCAAAAAGAATTTGACGGAGCCGACGACCACGAGAACGAACGCCGTGAGCAGCGCGCCGGTCGCGTTAAAGAGAATACTTTTCCGCCAGCCGGCCTCCCGCGCTTTGAGCCAGTGCCGCACCATGCCGGCTTGCGAAAGCGTAAACGAAATAAAAACGCCGACCGCGTAGAGCGGAATCAACGCGTGCGTGCTCGCGCCGAATAAAACAATCAGCGCCGCCGCGAGGATTCCGAGATAAATAATTCCATTCGAGAAGGCGAGGCGGTCGCCGCGAAATGAAAATTGATGCGGCATAAACCCGTCGCGCGCGAGCACGTAGGCAAGGCGCGGAAAACCGGAAAAACTCGTATTCGCCGCCAAAACGAGAATCAGCATCGTCGCCACTTGAAAGATGCCGTAAAAAATGCCGCTGCCCATCACCGCCCGCGCCACTTCCGAGATCACGGTTTCGGTTTCGGTCGGCACGACTTGATACTGATCCGCCAAAAAGGTGATCCCGATAAAGAAAAACGCGAGAATACTCGACATCACGGTGAGCGTCGTCGCCGCGTTTTGACTTTCCGGTTTTTTGAACGCCGGCACGCCGTTCGAAATCGCTTCGGTGCCGGTCATCGCGACGCTGCCGGCGGCGAACGCGTGCAAAATCAAAAAAAGTGTAATGGGTTCCAAATCGTGCGGCAAGGGGTTCGGAGTAAGCTCAACCGGCGCCTCTCCCAAAAATATTCGCGCGACCCCAATCACGATAATTGCCGCAAGATTGACAATGAAGGCATACGTTGGCAAGGCAAAGATGGATGCCGATTCGCGAACGCCGCGTAAATTGATCAACGTAATGATCCCCACAAAAAAAACCGTCAGCTCGACGCGCACCGGAAATAATTGCGGCGCGGCGGACGTCAACGCGGCGGTGCCGGCAGAGACCGAGACCGCGACGGTCAGCACGTAATCGATCAATAATGCGGCGGCGGCAATCAAGCCATATTGCGTGCCCAGATTTTCGCGCGAGACGGTGTACGCGCCGCCGCCGTGCGGATACGCGTGAACAGTTTGGCGATAGGAGAACGAAACGACGCCGAGCAATAACGCAATCGCGACGGCAACGCCCAGCGCGTAATTCAAGCCCAGCGCGCCGGCGACCACCAGCACGATCAAGATTTCTTCGGTCGCGTACGCGCTCGACGAAATGGCGTCGGAAGAAAAAACCGCGAGTGCCTTGATCTTGGTCAGCCGCTCGTCTTTTTCCGATTCGGAGCGCAAGGGCTTGCCGACGAGAAATGCTTTGAGCCGCGCCAGCGAATGCCCAATGCCTTTTTGCGCGACCGACGCCGCTTCGTCCGCGCGCAACACGCCGGGCGCGATGCGTTTCAGATGCTCGTCCGCGCGAATGATCCGCACAAAACTATCGCCCTGACGCCGACCGTGATGAATTTCTACCGCGGTGAGATCGGGGCGAATGTGTCGTTCGGTTTTTCGACCGTTTTCGGACGGAGCCGACTCGGGTGGATTCGGTTTTTCGTTTTCGATTTTTTTCTCTTCCAAACGTGCTTGCCTCTCAAAAATCCAAGAGCGTATAGCATAGCCCCTCGTGGGCGTTGTTCAATACGCGCACAAGGCGCTATGCTACTTTTCCAACATCCTCCAAAGCGATCACGGCTTTGATAAGACTCGTCATTTTGGGAACTGCCGCTTCGCCGGCTTCGAGCACTTCGGCGTGGGTTACCTTGGCGTGCCCACTCGCGAGGGAATTCGAAATCAAACTCAAGCCCAGTACGCGCATCAAGCCATGCCGCGCGACGATCACTTCCGGCACGGTCGACATTCCAACCGCGTCCGCGCCGATCAACCGGATAAAACGCACATCCGCCGGCGATTCGAACGATGGACCGGCGAGCATCACATAAACGCCTTCGCGCAGCGCGATGCCGAGTGCGCGCGCACTCGCGCGCGCCGAATCGCGCAATGCCGGGTCGTACGCATCGGTCATATCCGGAAAACGCGGACCGAGCGAGTCATCGTTGGGACCGCGCAACGGATTCAACCCGGCCATTCCAACCAGATTGATGTGATCGTTGATCAGCATCAAATCGCCGGCGCGAAAATTTTCATTGATGCCGCCCGCCGCGTTTGTAACGATCAGCGTGCCGATGCCCAACTCGCGCATTGCGCGGATCGGCAAAGTGATTTGTTGCATCGAGTTGCCTTCGTAATAATGCGCCCGCCCGCGCATTACGAGCACCGTCTTGCCGCTCAATTCGCCGATCACCAATTCGCCGCTATGCCCTTGAACCGTTGAAACCGGGAAATGGGGGATGTCGCCAAACGCGATGTGATCCGCGCGCGCGACTTGATCGGCAAGCGCGTTTAGCCCGGAGCCGAGAATAATGCCAATCGCCGGTTGATATTTACTGCGGGCTTGAATGAATTGCGCGGCGTGCTGAAATTCCGCGCGGGTCAATTGCGCTTCCAAATTATCCTCTCTGTGCTCCCTGTGCCCTCTCTGTGGCTATTTACATCCGCGCGAGCAATTCCGCTTTTTTCTTTTGAAATTCTTCTTCGGTCAAAATTCCCTGCTTGCGTAGCGCATCGAGTTGTCCAATCAAAACCGGAATCGCGCCGGCGACTTCCGCGCCGATCGAAGCCATTTGATCATCCGTCCCGTACGCTTGTTTTTGATTCAGTATTTCGGTTTTGAATTTGATCGGCTGCGGCACGCGGCGAAAAGAATTGACACCGGTCTCGCTGGCGGTCAGAATTTCGACGTCCCCATAATCCAACAAACGCCCCCACAAGGATTGTCGCATCACGATATCGTTGACTTTTTCCAACGACGAATCAATGACATGTTTGCTGATGATGCCTTCGGATTGAATGACGCGGCGGTTCGTCAAAACCAATTCGCGACTGAGCCAAGCCGCATAATCACGCAAGAAGCCGGCAACCGGGATCAAAAGCAACAGCAAGGGCGCAAAACGGAGCCACGCAAATCGATCGCCCGCCTGAGCCAACATCGCAGTGAAGGCGATGCTGAGCACCAGCGCGGCAATCGCAATAATGAGATTGCGGACCGCGGAGAGAAACAGCGCAATCAAATGCTGTCGCGTTGCCAGGATGATTTTTTCGTTTTCGGCGAGTAACCCTTCAATGTAACTCATTCTTTTTCATTTCCCAGTGCCGGCGGATTCACCGGCTCGGCAAGCCGCGCGTACACTTTGGTCGTAGTAACATTGGAATGCCCCAGCATTCGCGAAAGATTTTCCAGGTTTTCTCCGCGATTCAACGCGTGCGCCGCAAACGAATGCCGCAAAATGTGCGGGGTGACCGGCGCAGTAATCTCCGCGCGTCGGACGTATTCACGGATAATCAACCACAGCCCCTGCCGCGTCAGCCGCTCACCCTGCGGGTTGAGGAACAACGCCGTCTCATTCGGCTGGGGCGAAAAATCGGTGCGCGCTAATTCCAAATATTCTTGCAACGCAGTGCCTGCGCGCGGCGGGATCACCAGCACGCGGCGCTTGCCGCCGTGCCCGGTGCAATGCAAAGTTTGTTGATCGAGATGCAAATCGGTCAGATCGAGCGCGACGAGCTCGCTCACGCGCAAACCGGTTGCATAGAGCAATTCCAAGATCGCGCGGTCACGTCGACATTTGAACGAAATTTTCTCCGCTGGCGCCGCGAGCAAGCGTTCGACTTGATCTTCCGTCAAAATTTTCGGGGGCTGCTTTTCAAAACGCGGAGAATCAAGCGTAGCCGTCGGATCATCCGCGACGACGCCGCTGCCGACCAAATAGTGATAAAAAGTTTTGAGGACGGTGACTTTGCGCGAAACACTTGCCGGCGTATAGCCGCGTTCCTTCAAATGCAAAATGAATGAAAGCAGCAGCGGCTTGTCGACGCGCGTCCAGCCGGAGAGATGCGGCTGTTCATTCAGCGCAAAATTCAAGAATTGTTTGAGGTCGTTCCGATACGCGTCCAGCGTGTTACGCGTGTAACCTTTGGCGATTTGAAAATCGGAAAGAAAATTTGAAATATATTCTTCCATGGGGCAAATGAAAACCGCGCTATTGTATCACAGCGCATACCGCGCCACAAACCCAAATTGTCAGCTCAACTCTGCGCGAATGCCTGTTCCAAATCCGCGCGCAGATCATCCGCGTGTTCAATCCCCACCGATAAACGCACGAGCGCCGGACTTACTTCGAGCGGCGAGCCGGCAACGGACATATGCGTCATTGCCGCCGGCACTTCGATCAACGATTCCACGCCGCCCAAACTTTCGCCCAACGTGAACAAGCGCGTCGCGCGCGCGATCCGCCGCGCCGATTCCGCGCCGCCGCGCGCGATAAACGAAAGCATTCCGCCGGACGCGCCCATCTGCCGCCGCGCGATTTCATATTGCGGATGCGATTTCAAGCCCGGATAAAACACGCGCTCGACCGCGAAATTTTTTTCCAGCATCTGCGCGATCGTCAGCGCATTCTCGCTGTGCCGCTCCATTCGCAACGCCAGCGTTTTGATGCCGCGCAACACCAGCCAGCAATCCAACGGACCGGGCACCGCGCCCGCCGCGTTTTGCAAAAACTTGAGCCGCTCGAAAATTTCTTTATCCGCGGTGACGACCGCGCCGCCGATCACATCGCTATGCCCGCCTAAATATTTCGTCGTGCTGTGCATCACGATGTCCGCGCCCAGCGTCAACGGCTTTTGCAAATACGGCGACACGAAAGTATTGTCCACCACCGTCCACGCCCCGGCTTTTTTGGCGATCTGCGCGATCGCGGCAATATCCACAACTTTGATAAGCGGATTCGTCGGCGTCTCGATCCACAGCATGCGCGTGTTCACGCGCACCGCGCGCGCGGTCGCCTCGGGATTCGTCATGTCCACAAAGGAAAATTCCAATCCGAAATCTTCCAGCACCCGGCGAAACAAGCGGAACGTTCCGCCGTACACATCATCGCAGACGACAACGTGATCACCTTTTTTCAGCAAGAACATCAGCGTCGTGATCGCGCCCATCCCCGACGAGAATGCCAAACCAAACTTGCCCTCTTCCAACGAGGCAAGACATTCTTCGAGCGCGGCGCGCGTGGGATTCGCGGTGCGCGAATAATCGTAGCCCTTGTGCTCACCGACATCGCTCTGCGCGTACGTCGACGTTTGATAAATCGGCACGACCACCGCGCCGGTCGCGGCGTCCGGCGCCTGCCCCACATGAATCGCGCGCGTTGCAAATTGATCTGAATTCATTCGTGTTCCTTGACGATTCGGTGTCATTGCGAGCGAAGCGAAGCAATCCCCAAGTCACAATGAGACACTTGCACCGCACGCAAGTGCAGGTGTGACACCTGATTGCTTTATTTGTACAGCCGATTCGCCTCGATATACTCCGCCACAATCGGCGGAGTCATCTCGGCAATGCTCTCCCCCGCGCGCACACGCCGTTGAATCTCCGATGCAGAAATTTCGATTCGCTCCGCGTCCACAAACTCAATGCGACTACGCAACCCCGGCAATTGGCTTTCTAGTTTATCCACATCGGCAGAAAAACCCGGTCGCCCAAACACTGCGAGTCGCGCCATGCGAATAATTTCTGCCGGCTCACGCCACGTCAGAATTGCCGCGAGCGAATCCATTCCCATCATAAAGTACAATTCAATCGCGTCGGACAATCCCCTTCGCAGCGTGCGCAATAGTTCGACGGTATAGCTTGGACCTTCGCGCCCGATATCCGCGTACGAAAGCACCCAGCGCGGATCTTGCGAAATCGCGAGCCGAACCATTTCGACGCGATGTTCAATCGGCGAAATTGTTTGCCCTAATTTGTGCGGCGGCTCGCCGGCAGGCGCGAACATGACCTCGCTCAATCCCAATTTCTCAATCGCCGCCGCCGCGATTTTCAAATGCCCCCAATGCGGCGGATCAAACGTGCCGCCCAACACACCAATTTTGATTTGTGTCGTATCGGTTTTCGGCGGATTCACATTATAAATCAATTGCCATCCCAACGCGCAACGAGAGCCTGCCCTGAGCGAAGTCAAAGGGCGCTATGCTACAAATCACGCGTCATTTTTCGCTCGCGCTCTCGCGCCATTCCAACTCCACATCGCCAATCCGAACAAGACTGCCTTCGCGCACGCCGGCTTTTTCCAGCGCGGGGGTCACGCCCATCGCCTTAAACACGCGATGCAAATGTAAGATTGCCTCTTCCTGGTCAAAATTCGTCATCGCGATCAATCGTTCGATGCGGACACCGCGCAAACGGAACGCATGCTGTTCGCGCGCGATGCTGAACGCGTTCTCGTCCACCGCAGGGCGAATGACCGGTATTTCTTCAACCGCCGGCGCGGGCGCGGGCAATTCGGCGAGTTTTGCCGCGACCGCGCGCAGTAAATCGCGCACGCCATCGCCGGTGACGGCAGAAATGGCGTGGGTTTCCAATTTACGCTTCGCCAACTTTTTTTGAATCTTGGGGAATGCTGCGCGCGCGGTCGGCAAATCCAATTTGTTCAACACGATGATTTGCGGCTTGTCCGCCAACTGCGCTTGATGGAGAGCCAGTTCGCGGTTGATCGTCTCAAAGCCGGCGAGTGGATCGTCGAGCGCACCATCGAGCAAATGAATCAACACGCGCGTGCGTTCGATGTGGCGCAGAAATTTATCGCCCAAACCCGTACCGGCATGCGCGCCTTCGATCAAACCCGGCATATCCGCGACAACAATATCGCGATCGTCAATCGTCGCGACGCCTAGATTCGGAATCAGCGTCGTGAAGGGATAATCGGCAATCTTGGGTCGCGCCGCGCTAATGACCGAGAGCAAAGTTGATTTGCCGGCGTTGGGCAAACCGATAATGCCCACATCGGCGAGCAATTTGAGTTCCAAAGTCAGCCAGCGGATTTTGCCCGGCTCGCCTTTTTCCGCGCGGCGCGGCGCTTGATTTTTTGAACTCGCAAACGCGGAATTACCGCGCCCGCCGCGTCCGCCCGCCGCCACGATCACGCGATCATTCGCGCGCACCAGATCGGCAAGGATCTCGCCCGTCTCGGCATCACGCACGATCGTGCCGGGTGGCACCACGATTTCTAAATCGGGCGCGCTTTTGCCGTGCTTATCGTTGCCTTCGCCCTGCTTGCCGAACTCGGCTTTGAAATGCGTGCGCCGGCGAAATCCGGACAGCGTATTGAGCCGGCGATCGACGCGCAAAACCACATCGCCGCCGTCGCCGCCATGTCCGCCGTCGGGTCCGCCGCGCGGCACATATTTCTCGCGGCGAAAACTCATACAGCCGTTTCCGCCCCGACCGCTTTCCACGTAGATTTTGGCTTCGTCGTAAAAGAAATTTTCTTCGCGCATTGGAAATGAGGATAAGGCGAATGAAGGAAAATGTCAATTGCAAGAACATATTCTACATGTTATAATCCGATCCGAGAAGGAGAACGCGATGACGATTCAAACAATTAATCTAAATCTTCCGGAGAATTTGTGGCAACGCCTGAACGATGCCGCGAATGCAACCCAACAATCCCTAGACGACGTCCTCATCCAAACAATCCGAGCCGGTTTGCCGCCAAATTCAGACACGGTGCCTGAGCGTTTCCGCCCTGACTTGCGTCTCTTGAATCGGCTGGACAATGAATTGCTTCAACAAATTGCCGAAACCGAATTGGATGATTCCAAGATAGCCGAATACGAAACACTGCTGGCGCGAAACCAAAACTCGTCGCTGACCCAATTAGAACAGACTCAACTCGAGATTCTACGTGAGGAAGCCGACTTATTGATGTTTCGTCGCGCGTATGCCCTTGCTCTGCTCAAGTGGCGCGGCATTCGGATTTCACAGGCAGATTCGTCCAGTGACCAAGACAAACATTCCATCTGACCTGCGCCGCCAAGTCTCCGAAGACTCACACTATAAATGCGGATATTGCCACACGGCACAGCGAATCGTCGGTGGTCCGATGGTGATCGACCACATTGTCCCGATATCGCGCGGCGGATTGAGCGAGCGTGGGAACTTGTGGCTGGCATGTCGGCGTTGTAATGAATTCAAAGGCGCACGAATTGAGGCGGTGGACCCGCAAACTAGTTTGGTCTATCCGCTATTCAATCCACGCACACAGTCATGGTCTGTCCATTTTGCATGGAGCCGCGATGGCACCGAAATCGTTGGCTTGACTGCAATCGGTCGCGCGACCGTGGCTGCGTTACGACTTAACAATTCTGAGATTGTCGGCGCGCGCATCTTGTGGGTTCAAGCCGGTTGGCATCCGCCCATTGAATAAGCGATTCGGAGAACCAAATGCCGCGCGGGCAGCAAAAAAGCGAAAAGCTTCAACCACTGCTTTTCGCTTTTTATTTTTTACTTTTCGCTTTGAACTTACAGCTGCGGCATGCTTCGCCGCAAAACTTCCAAGTGCTCCAACGCCCTGCCGGCGCCAACCGCAACACATGCCATCGGATTTTCCGCGGGGTAACACGGCACGCCGGTCTCCTTCGTCAAAAAGCGATCCAGATTCCGCAATAACGCGCCGCCGCCCACCAAAACCATGCCGCGATCAATGATATCCGATGCCAACTCCGGCGGCGTTTTTTCGAGCACCGCGCGCACGACGCCCGAGATCGCTTGCAACGGCTCGGAAATCGCATCAACGATTTCGTTCGTGCTGATGCGAATCGTGCGCGGCAAACCGGCAACTTGATCGCGCCCGCGCACTTCCAGCGCGAGTTCGTGCTCCATCGGCAACGCGCTGCCGATTTGAATCTTGATATCTTCGGCGGTTTGCTCGCCGATCATCAAATTAAATTTCTTGCGAATATAATTCGCAATCGCCTCGTCTATTTTCAATCCCGCCACGCGCACCGCGCCCGACACGACCATTCCATTCATCGAAATCACCGCGGCTTCGCTCGCGCCGCCGCCCACATCCACAATCATATTGCCGGTCGGCGTATGAACCGGCAAGCCCGCGCCGATGGCTGCCGCAAACGGTTCGGGAATTAGATGTGCGGTGCGTCCACCCCCGGCGATGGCGGCATCGTGCACCGCGCGCTCTTCAACACTCGTGACGCCAACCGGCACGCTGACCGCCACATCCGGCTTGATGCCAATCGCGAACTGCCAACGCCCACAAACTTTGCCGATGAAATAACGCAGCATCGCTTCCGTAATCATATAATCCGCGATGACGCCGTCCCGCATCGGGCGAATCACATCGATCGATTCCGGCGTGCGTCCCAACAACACGCGCGCTTCTTCGCCGAGCGCGACGAGGCGCGAATCGGCGTTCGACAAAGCAACGAGCGAGGGTTCCTGTAAAACGATCCCTCGCCCGTGAACATACACCAGAACGTTGACCGTTCCGAGATCAATTCCAATCCGTCGGACAAATATCACTGGATTTATTCGCTCCGCGTCTCCAACGACGAACTGCCACGTTTCTTGCGCGCCACCTTGACGCGCACTTCGGCGCGGCGCAGCGCTTGTTCGAGCGCGACGTAATCGAGATCGGTGCGCGGTTTTTCTTTGAGCGACTCCTGCGCGCGTTTGCGCGCGGCTTCAGCGCGGACATCATCGATTTCGTCCGCTTGTTCCGCCACATCCGCCAGCACCGTCACTTTGTCCGGGCGAACCTCCATAAAGCCGCCGCCCACCGCAAAACTGAATTCTGCGCCGTCGCGTTTATACCGCAACTCGCCGACGCCGAGCGCGGTCAAGAGCGGCGTGTGCTTGGGCAAAATGCCGACGATGCCGTCAATTGCCGGGGCGCTGACGTAATCAACATCCTCGCTCACGACGAGGCGTTCCATAGTGACGATATCGAGTTTGATTTTGGACAATTACTTTTTCTCCGCCTGAAACGCTTCCACTACCGCGTCAATCGTGCCCTTCATGTAAAAAAACGATTCGGGAACTTCGTCCAGCTCGCCGTCGAGAATCATCTTGAATCCGCGCACCGTTTCTTTGATCGGGACATATACGCCCGGAATGCCGGTGAAGACTTCGGCGACGCGCATCGGTTGCGACAAATATTTTTCGATTTTGCGCGCGCGCGTGACGGTCAGCTTGTCATCCTCGCTCAACTCTTCGACACCCAAAATGGCAATCAAATCTTGCAAATCCTTGTAGCGTTGCAGCACGCGTTGCACACCGCGCGCCACATCGTAATGTTCTTTGCCGACGACGAGCGGATCGAGAATACGCGAAGTCGAAGTGAGCGGATCGACCGCCGGGAAAATTGCTTTTTCAAAAATTGCGCGTTCGAGCGCAATCGTCGCGTCGAGATGCGCGAACGTCGCGACCGGCGCGGGATCGGTGTAGTCATCCGCCGGCACGTAAATTGCTTGCATCGAGGTGATTGAGCCGCGTTTGGTCGAGGTGATGCGTTCTTGCAGTTCGCCCATTTCTTGCGCCAGCGTCGGCTGATAACCGACCGCGCTCGGCATACGCCCCAAGAGCGCAGACACTTCGGATCCGCTCATCACAAAGCGGAAAATATTATCAATAAACAAGAGGACGTCGCGCCCTTCGTCGCGGAAATATTCCGCCATCGTCAAGCCGGTCAAACCGACGCGCAAGCGCACGCCCGGCGGCTCATTCATCTGCCCAAACACCATCACGGTTTTTTCGATCACGCCGGATTCTTTCATTTCCAAATACAAATCGTTCCCTTCGCGTGAGCGTTCGCCGACGCCGCAAAAAACCGAATAGCCGCCATGCTCGGTCGCCACCGCGCGAATGAGTTCTTGAATGATCGTCGTCTTGCCGACGCCCGCGCCGCCAAACACGCCGACCTTGCCGCCTTTGGTAAATGGCGACACGAGATCGATCACTTTCATGCCGGTTTCAAAAAATTGCGGCGTCGTAACTTGCTCTTCAAACGACGGCGCGGCGCGATGAATCGGATACATTTTGGTCGGCTTGACCGCGCCTTGCAGATCAATCGTCTCTCCCAGAACATTGAAAATGCGTCCCAGCGTTTCTTGACCGACCGGCACCGTGATGGGCGCGCCGGTGTCGAGAACTTGCATTCCGCGGCGCAAGCCGTCGGTGTTATCCATCGCGACGGCGCGCACCCAGTTATCCCCGAGTTGTTGCTCAACTTCGAGAACGAGTTCTGGACCGCCGCGTTGAACTTTGATCGCGTGAAAAATTTCCGGCAATTCCGACTTTGGAAATTCTACGTCCACGACCGGACCGGTCACTTGCATCACATGTCCAATGGAACCTTTCGCCACTAGTCCTCCTGGGGAATGGGACATGTGACGGGTGATAGGGAAATCGCCTTGTCACCTGTCACGCGTCACTTTTTTACGCCCTTGCCATTGCCTGGCGCAGTGCCTCCGCGCCGCCGGCGATGTCGAGCATTTCTTTCGTGATTGCCGTCTGCCGCGCCTTGTTCGCTTCCAACGTCAAACTATCGATCAATTCATGCGCGTTGTCCGACGCATTCCGCATCGCCACCATGCGCGCGGAATGTTCGCTCGCGACCGATTCGAGCACCGCTTGATAAATTTGAATCTCGGTAAAGCGCGGCAGGATCGACGCGAGAAGCGTTTCCGGATCGGGTTCGTACAAATACACCGCGCGCGATTTTTCGGCGGCGTCTGCCCTTTTCTCCGGACGCACCGGCAAAATCCGCCGAATCGTCGGACGCTGGGTAATGACATTCACAAAATCTGTGTACGCGATGTACACTTCATCCACTTTGCCGGAAGTAAATTCTTCAATCACGATGCGCGCGATCGGACCGATTTGCGTGAAAGCGGGGCGCTCGGAAAAACCGGTGAACTCGCCGATCAAGTTCATCGAGCGCCGCACCGCAAAATCGCGCGTGCGCCGTCCGATCGTGATCAATTTCGTCGGTAGGTTTTCCTCGCGCATAAAATGCATCGCGGCGCGATAGATGTTGGCATTGTACGACCCGCACAAGCCGCGATCGCCGGCGATAAGGATCACGGCGATGTTTTTGACTGCGCGGCGCTCTTCCAAAAGCGGGTGCAATACTCTGCCGCTGCCGGGCTGATCGCTGACGAAAGCCAGCACCTCGCGCGCTTTTTCGGAATAGGCGCGGCTTGCCACGGTCGCCTGTTGGGCGCGGCGCATCTTGGAGGCGGCGACCATCTCCATCGCGCGCGTTACCTGCGAAATATTTTTGATGCTCTTGATGCGTCGCCGAATTATGCGTAGCGTTGCCACGGTTTAGCCCTTGAAAGGAAATGAAAACAAATCGCTCGGTGGAGAGAGGGGCGTAAATTTGTGATGAGCCCCGTCCGCCGCCAACCCATCGTCACGAACAATCGTGATAAACCAAGACACTGTCGTATCGCCGCTGGGATTCGGAAGCAAAGACCCATAGTTGGGACCGGCACGACTGGGCTGGTTGAGTGTAAAGCGGACGGTTTGCGCTTTCCCAATCTGGCTTTCGCAATTGTTCAAAAAAGAATCGCCCGCGCCGGGCTTGAGTGCCACGGTGATCATATAACATTCCCCGCCACCCAACCCTCCAACCGATTCCCATTCAAAGGTCAAGGCGTCGCTGGGGAAATGTCGCTCGTCTTTTCTGCCACCGGCATCAACGATAAAGACTGGACCGATCAAGCGGACCGCCGGATATTTTTGAACGAATATGGTCGCTGAAGGAACTGCGGTACCTTGCGGCGCTATCGTCGCGGTTGCCGGTCGTCGCGTATTGGTTGGACCGACGGGTCGCGTTGTAGACGTGGCTTGCCCCGCGGCACGCGTCGGATTATTGCCAGCCGGTTGAGTTGCAACAGCTGTTTGGGTCGTCGCGCTCGTTGCTTCAGCCGTCGCGGTAATTGGAACTGGCGTCGCCGTAACGATGACCGTAATGACAATCGGCGCTTGCGTCGCAGCGGGCTGCGCCGACCGCGTTGGGGTTGCCGTGCCACACCCGAGCAAAGCGAATGATAGCGCGACTACAAAGGCATAAAGAATCAATCGTCTCATTGGAACTACTCCTAACCTTGTGCAATTCATCTAATCAACGACTTCGAGTTTAATCGTACGCGTCTCGCTCGGCGGACCGCAGTTGATCGCCGGCACTTGCTCAAAACTAGCATCATCAAACGAGCCAGTCGCTCTGACGACCGTCACCTTCCACTCGACCGATGCGTCGTCACCAGCGGCTAGACTCTTGACCGCGTTTTTTTCAAAAACAAATTGCTTTCGATTTTCCAAGAACTTATTGTTCGAAATCATCTTCGTCGCCCCGTTCACGACCTGATTCGTCCCGGTGCGCCGCGAGACCATATCGAGCTGATAGCCGACTTTCGCATCGCCAAAGCCGCTTAACGCCGCCGGTGGTTCCCAATTGAAAATGAAAGCATCGCCGCCGCCGGCATTCCGTTTGGTCGAACGTGGGGCGCCGTTTTCCGGAAACGTGAGCCGCACCGTTCCGATATTACACGCCGGCGCGGAGGTTGGCTGCACAACCACTGGCACGGCGGTGAACGTGCGCGAAGGCGCCGGGCGCACCGTCGCCGCGCGCGTTGGGGCGGGCGTCGCCGCGGCTTTGCCTTGTGTAACTGTTGGCAACGGCGTAATGACGACGGGTTCAGGCGTCGCCGTTACGGGAACGAAAATAATCCACGGAGTTTGCGTCGGTTGACGCGCCGCATCATTCGTTGGACCCGAACACGCGGCAAGCGCGAGCACACTTGCAAAAACAAAAACAACTTTCGAGTTCACGAGCGCACCGAAAATCCTCGCAATCCGCAAACTTGCCCCGAGCGAATGCCTGTCCTGAGCCCGCCGAAGGATCGCAGGGGCGCCATTCGCTTTCAATACGCGCCTGCGAGTTTGAATTCGTCCAACGCTTTGCGCAAGGCGGCTTGGGTGTCCGCAGTCAATTCCTTCGCGGATTGGATCGCCTCACCAATTTGCGGATGGCTGGCATCGATAAAGCGGAAAAATGCCATTTCGAACGGGCGCACTTTGTCCAACGGCACATCATCCAGATAGCCGTTCGTCGCGGCGAAAATGATCATGACTTGGCGATCCAACCGCATCGGCGTGTATTGCGGCTGTTTCAACAATTCGGTCAGCCGCGCGCCGCGCTCCAATTGGTCACGCGTGCCCTTGTCCAAATCCGACGCGAATTGCGCGAACGCGGCGAGTTCGCGGAATTGCGCGAGTTCCAGTTTCATTCTGCCGGCGACCGACTTCATCGCTTTGGTTTGCGCTTTGGAGCCGACGCGCGAGACGCTGATGCCCACGTTCATCGCCGGGCGGACGCCGGCGTTGAACAGATCGGTTTCCAAATAAATCTGCCCATCGGTGATCGAAATGACGTTCGTCGGAATGTACGCGGACACATCGCCGGCTTGCGTTTCGATGATCGGCAACGCGGTCATGGAGCCACTGCCCAAATCTTTGGATAATTTCGCGGCGCGTTCGAGCAAGCGCGAATGCAAATAAAAAATATCGCCGGGGTACGCCTCGCGGCCGGGCGGTCGTCGCAACAGCAACGAGACTTGGCGATATGCCCAGGCATGTTTGGACAAATCATCGTAAATGATCAGCGCGTCGCGGACGAGTTTACCGCCGACCGTCACGCCTTTTTCCATCACTTCTTCACCCATCGCCGCGCCGGCGTATGGCGCAAGAAATTGTAACGCCGCGGGGTCGGAAGCCGTCGCGGCGACAACAATCGTATAGTCCATCGCGTTGTATTTTTCCAACGTGGCGACAACTTGCGCCACCGTCGAAAGTTTTTGCCCAATCGCGACGTAAATGCAAACCATATCTTGACCGCGCTGATTGATGATCGCATCAATCGCGACCGCCGTCTTGCCGGTTTGTCGATCGCCAATAATCAATTCACGTTGACCGCGACCAATCGGAATCATCGAGTCAATCGCCTTAATGCCGGTTTGCACCGGCTGGCTGACCGGCTGGCGCATAATCACATTCGGCGCGATGCGTTCCACGGGGCGGAAATCTTTGGCATTAATCGGACCCTTGCCATCTTGTGGCACGCCGACCGCATTGACCACACGCCCAATCAAACTCTGCCCCACCGGCACGGACGCGATGCGCCCCGTCCCTTTGACGAGATCGCCTTCCTGCAAATCGGCGTACTCGCCCATGATGGCGACGCCCAGAACATCTTTTTCCAAATTCAGTGTGAGACCGACCGAACCGTTTTTCGGAAACTCGACCAGTTCGCCCGCCATTACGTTACTCAAGCCGCTGACGCGCGCGATACCATCACCCACCTCGACGATGTTCCCGACATCCGCGACTTGAAACGGCGCTTGAAATGACTCGATCTGCTGCTTGATTTGTGCGGTAATATCTTCGACTCGAACTGCCATCCAATTCCTCCAAGTAAAAAGTCGAAAGTCAAAAGTTCAAAGGCAAGTCCCACCCCATTCTTACTTTTGACTTTTGCCTTTTAGCTTGTCAACTTTTCTTTCAACGCCGCGAGTTTCCCGGCGACGCTTCCGTCAATGACTTTGTCACCAACGCGGACGATGACGCCGCCCAACAACGACGCGTCGGTCACGTACTGGAACTCCAAACCGGCGCCGAACTGACGGGACAGTTTTTCTTCCAACGTCTTGCGATCCGCCGCGATGAACTCAACCGCGCTGGTGATGCGCGCCGTAGGTCGCGCGGGTCCGCGCTGAAGATTGCTTTCGAATTCGGCAATGATGCCGGGCAGCAAATGCGCTTCGTTCTTGCTCACCAGCAGCGCGACGAGATTCTGCGCCTCCGGCGCGGTATTCGCCGGCATGATTTGCTTGATCCACGCTTGCTTTTGCGGAAACGCGACGCTCGCGTCATCCAGTTTTTCATAGAGATTTTCTTTGGCGATCGCCGACTGAATTGCCTTGAGCGGCGTCAGCCAACCTTCGACCGCTTTTTCGAAAATCGCCTGCGCGTAGGTGCGCGCCATTCCTTCCGTTGCCACGCGCCCTCCTAGTTCCGATTACCGAGTTGATCCGTCTGCGCGAGAAAATCATTCACGAGCTGGCGATGCGCCTTTTCGTCAATCTGCTGGCTCAAAACTTTTTGCGACGCGGCGAGCGAGAGCCGCACGACTTCTTCGCGCAACTGCGCCTGCATTTGCCGGCGCTCGTACTCGATCTGCTCTTTCGCCTGCTCCACCAGCTTGCGCGATTCGGCGCGCGCCTGCGCGAGAATCGCCTCGCCTTCCTTCTCCGCGACCTGACCTGCCGCCGCGACCGCCGCTTGATTTTGGCGGCGCGTCTCGTCTAACTTGCGCTCGAATTCTTTTTGCTGGGCTTCGGCGTCGCGTTTAACCTTTTCGGCGTATTCCAAACTTTCCTGAATTTTTTTCTTGCGCGTGTCGAGCATATTCAGGATCGGCTTGAATGCCACCGCACGCAGAATCAAAAAGAGCAAAAGGAAATTCGCCAACTGCGCGAGCAACCACGCCGGGTTGAGACCTAATTTGACTATGTTTTCCACGGGTTACCTCCCTGAAGGACCGGTCTGGAATTATCCAAAGATTTTGAAACCGATCAAGAAGGAGATAACCAAACCGAAAATGCCGAGCGCTTCGGTGAAGACGATGCCGATAAACATCGTCGTTTGAAGTTGGCCCGAAAATTCCGGATTGCGTCCCATCGCTTGCAACGCGCCATTCGCCACGAGACCAATTCCGATACCCGGTCCGATCGCGGCGAGACCGATCGCCAGCGCGGCGCCAATGAGACGTGCGGCATTTGCATCCATTGAAGATTCCTCCTGTGATAATGTGAGGCAAATTTGAGAATTTGCCCTACGCCTAATGCTGTTCTTCAGAGTGGTGCGGCGTCGTGGCGATACTCATGAATGCCAGTGTCAGCACGCAAAAGACAAAGCCCTGAATCGCACCGACGAATACTTCGAGTCCATAGAAAATGAGCGGCAACGCCAGGAACAAGAACGACATGATCAACAACACGACTTCGCCGGCGAAAATATTGCCGAACAACCGGAAGGTAAACGAGAGAATCTTGCCGATCTCGCTAACCAACTCGATCAAGCCGACAAAAATATCGAGCAAGCCGTACATCAAATCGCCCACGACGGCTTTGCCGCGCAACGCCCCGCCTAAAAATTTTCCCATGCGACGGACGTTGATGAACTTGCCGACGTAGCCAAAAAAGCCCAATGCTTGCACGCCAAAGATTTGCGTCAGCACAACAGAGATCAACGCGAGTGACAGTGGGAAATTGATATCGGTCGAGGGCGAGCGAACAAACGGCGCCAGAAGAATAGGTGCGCCCGGTTCGTGTTCTTCAACGAAAAAGATTTGGGGAATGTCAAACGTGACAATGCCGGCGGGAGCGGCATGACCTTTTTCGAGTGAGATCAAACCGATGGGACCGAAACCGGGAATGAGACCAAGCAAATTGGAAACGACGACCAAGAGCAAGATCGTCGCCGCGACTGGAAAAAACTTTCTGCCGCGCTCGCCGCCAACACTTTCGGCGAGATTCAGAATCGCCTCGATCAGCATCTCGAAAATATTTTGAACGCCGGTCGGGACGAGCTTCATGTTGCGCGTGGCAGTAACCGCGAGCCCGATCAAGACGAGCATCGCGATCCACGAAGTCAGCAGCGTATTCGTGATTTCAAAGCCATTGAGATCAAAAAGCGTTTCCGGTTTGACGGCAACTGAGGCGGACACCGCGGGAGTTTCAAAAGGAATGAATATTTTTTGCGCGACGGCGACTCCAATAAAAGCGAGAGCGATCACCAAGACTTTGTTACGGGAGCTCATCCTTTGCGTCCTCCAATATGCTGATACATCGCGGCAATATTTCGATAAATAGCGACGGTGCCAACCAGAACGCCGCCCATCGTCAGGCACAGCGTTCCGAGTGGAGCCGTGCCCGCGGTGCGGTCAATCCAAATTCCGAACAAAAGGGGGCAGAAAATTGACGAGAGGAAAATTGCGCTCAGGCGGAAAAACAACTGCGCGCCGTACACTTCGCCGCGCCAGTTCCGCATTTTTCCTCCTTGCTCTGATGCGAAACGATTTTGCGCTTGCCGCGTGAAATCCTTTGCGATTATACCGGGAAATCTCAAAAAGGCAAATCCTCAACAAGAAACGCGGGCGATTGCTCACCCGCGTTACGGAAACCCGATTTTCTATGTCATGGCGAGCGGTTTTCGCGAAGCAATCTCCAAGATACGTTTGGAGATTGCTTCGTCGCTTTGCTTCTCGC